>JBKJLB010000240.1:0-13995 GCA_046597075.1 Pelobium sp. | reverse complement strand
TTAGATCTTTATGGTAAAATCACTTTAGTAAATGATAGATCAAAGGTTTTTAAAGGTGGCTCATGGAATGATAGAGCATTTTGGTTAAATCCTGGTACCAGAAGATTCTTAGATCAAGGCGAGGCAAACTCTGAAATTGGTTTTAGATGTGCAATGAGTAGTGTAGGCGATCCTCAAATCAACCCTAAAGAAACTCCAAAATTTAAACAACAAAAATCCAGAGTAGGATTTAAAAAGTAATATCAAACTTTTACAACAAAAAGCCCTCTTTATCAAAAAGAGGGCTTTTTTGTTACATTAAACTCTACACCAAATTTTTTAAAAACTACTCTTATCCTTTAAATAACTATTTTAGTAAATTATAACCTAAAACCAATTATACAGATGAGCAATGTAAATATTAAAAGACTTGCTGCTGAGCTAAATCTTTCTATATCTACAGTTTCAAGGGCATTACAAAACAGTTCAGAAATAGGTCAAAAGACCAAAGAACGTGTATTGGCTTTGGCAAAAAAACTGAACTATCAACCTAATCATTATGCTGCGGGTTTAAGAAGTAAAAAAAGCAATACTATTGCTGTGGTTGTACCAGAAGTGGCTGATAACTTTTTCTCTTTGGTTATAGACGGTATTGATAAAGTGGCTCAAACTAAAGGTTATCACGTATTAATATTCTTAACTCGTGATAATTATAATAAAGAAGTAGGATTTATACGCCATGTTCAAAGTGGTAGGGTTGATGGCGTTCTAATATCAGTATCTAGCGAAAGTAAAGATAATGAGCACCTTCATGAATTAAATAAAAAGAGTATTCCCGTTGTGTTCTTTGATCGTGTGTTGGAAGATATCCCAACTGCCAAAATTACTACTGACGATTATAAAGCATCTTATAAAGCGACTAAGCAATTAATTGATAAGGGTTGTAAAAAAATTGCTTGTCTTGCAATCCCAGAAACTTTGCTCATTTCTAGAAAGAGAGTACAGGGTTATATGGATGCATTAGAAGATAGTGGACTAACACTTAATAAAGAATTAGTAATCCATTTCGATACAAGTGATGATAACGTTAACTACCTAATTATCCGTGATTTTATTGATAAATATAGACCTGATGGTATATTCTCTTCTATTGAAAAACTAGCGCTTTTAACTTATCAAAGTTGCGCTAGCTTAAATATTAACATTCCAAGTGATTTAAAAGTGATTAGCTTTTCTAGTTTAAAAATTGCGCCTTTACTACACCCTCCACTAAGTACCATTACACAACCAGCTTTTGATATGGGAAAAGCAGCAGCTGAAATACTTTTTAAGGCTTTAGAACAAGGAAAAAGTGATCTTAAAGACGAACATATTGAAATGGAATCAGAAATTGTGATTAGAGAATCATCCAAATAGGATTTTTATCATAAAAAAATCAAACAATAATTATAACAAAAACTATACTTTCGCCTTCATTATATGATGCGTTTAATTATCCTTTTTCTTTTCACTTGTGCTATTCTTGCCGCTTGCCAAAGCTCATCGCCTAAAAATAATCCTGAAAAAAGAATATTTCAGTTTGAGCCTATTAAAGGTATTAAATACTATGAAGTGAGAAGAGCCTTTAAAAATGGAATTGCTTTTAACGATTTAGGCTTTCAACAAGAACCAGAATGGGCCGTACGGTTTCTATCAGATTCTACTGTACAGGCTTACAGTCCGTCATTAAATAAAATGATTGATTGCAATTTAATTTATAGTCACGAAGCTGTTTATAATTTTGCCCGTGAATGGTTTAGAGTTAAGAAATTAAGTAAGGACAGTTTGATTCTTCAACGTTTAGAGGTGAATGGAAAAGTGATTGCTCATGATATCAGATCAGATGTTTACATGACTTTCTATTCAGAAGATTATCTTAAGAAAATTAGTAAAACTGTCAAAGAATTACGAAAGCCTAGAAGAGTTGATTCTTTGTACGTTAGGGAAAAATCTACTCTAGCGAACACTCACCCAATGGATAGTAGCTATTTCTTTGCTGCCAGAAATCCAGTAGAATTAAAAACTCAAAGTAAACTCATTAAAATTGAGAAAGTTTCGACGGTTGATAAATTGCAAAATCACTCTCGATCATTTGACTATTTATATCCTGAATACAAGGTCGTTATATCTCCTGCATATAAAGAGTTTGCTTATACCATATCTGCAGTTGTTGATACCACTGGACATTTAACGGTTTACAGATTTAACGCAATTGATGAATACAAAGAAAATCGTAGGAAAGTACTACAAGGAATTTTAGATATCTATTTATCTAAACTTTGCGACGTTAAGTCTGGAAACACTTTAGGCATTAAACACAGCTCATTAATTGTGCTAAATTTAATTGGAAAACCTTAACTATTTTCAAGTTCGGATTTTACTTCATTTGCTTTTTTTGCAAGTTCATTAGTTACATCTTTTGCTCTTGAAACCACATCAGATGACAGTTCCCCAGCTCTTTTTGCCAGTTTCTCGCCATTTAATTTAGTTTTATCAGCAAAATCTTTAACTGAATCTATTACATCGCTTAATTGTTGTTTTCCATTTTCGCTAGTCATAAAATAATAAACTGCAGCGCCTGCAGCAACACCTAAAATTACGCCTAATGCTATTTTTGATTTTGACTTATTTTCCATTCTGTTTAAATTTAATTTCAATATTTAAAGCCAATACCTTGCCAAAAACATTGATTTTCATTATTTAAAAAAAATAATAAGCCGACTACCCTTTTGCATTTTTGATATGCGCCAAATGATGTTTACAATGCCAGTTATAGGTTGCTAAAGTCAGCCGCAAATCAAAACTTTTTTGATGTTCGGGATGAAAATATGTTTTGTTAAAGTCTTCTGGACTCATCCCATGTAAAAGAAAAATCCAGTGTTGATGAATACCATCAATCATATTTAAAGAAAAACCTATTGGCAACTCATAATCTCTTAGCTTGGCAAAAGCAGCTTCATTATAAGGCTTGATAGTTGGGTTTTCTTCTGTTAGTGTCCATTTAAATCTCAAAAGTGCATTCATATGACTATCAGCACAATGATGTACAACCTGCTTTACTGTCCAACCATGCGGACGGTAAGATGTTGCTAGTGCTTCTGAACTCAGGTTCTCAACTTCTTGCCTTAGCAGTTTTGGAAACAATCTAATGGTATCAATAAACCCTTCTGTTTCTACTGAAGTATAGTCATCAGCAGGAATAAACCTACCAATTGGATATTTTAATTCTTCTAAATTATCTTCCATATCTTAAGCCATAACAGAAACCATTTTTAAAGCATAGCTTCCTAACGCTCTGTCTCCATGTAATTGAAAATATTGACCAGCTTCTTCCGCGTTAATCCCTTTAGAAAATAACAGCCATGCAATTTGTTGATCTATATAAACCAATGCATTTGGCTCTTTTACTTCATTATCAATAAAACTCCAAAAGCTTTTTTCTTTGATAATCACCCATGAATTACCAGCATCTCCCACTACCTCTACCTTTACAATTGTATCTGCTGGTGCTTTAACTTTTAAATAAGTATAAGGCAGTGCTTGCATTGCGGTTTGTAAATATGGAGAATAAAATGATGGTGCTAATAATTTTTGATCATTTAAAGCGAATCTAATTTGCTGTTGATGTAACCATCTTTCTGTGTATTCGCGGGCAATATCAAACCAGTTTTCAGAATGCTCTTTACCGGCCCAACGTACTGGAAAAATAGCCATTTCAAAAGGATCTAAACCCACTAAATAATCTAAAAGTTCGTTTTGATATTGTTCTATCATATCGATAATGATAGTTGGGCTAAGTCTTTTCATAGCTAAAACCCAATCTGCATTTAAACCATTTAAAAAGCCAACCATTTCTTCAGAAGTTGCAAATTGTTTATTCTTTAGAAACGAGTAGCCATCTCTTCCTAAAGACAATCGCCTTAAATTAGTATCTAATAAATGAACCGCAACATCTTTTACTGTCCATTGAGAGCAAACAGTTTTTCTTTCCCAATCCTGCGGATTAAGGCCTTTTAATAAATCTATTAAAGCCGTATTTAATGAGGGGAATATAGGAATTACATCAATCATAAGAAGATTAATAATAATCCTCTCTCGAGGATAGGGTGGTTTTTTGGTTTATTTAAAAATACATGATTTTTTTCAAAAAACCGAAACTAATCTATATAATTTAACAGCTGAAATCATGGCAAAATCTTAACTATTCAATTAGATACTCTAAAGAAAATCAATAACTCCACTGTTTAATTATTGTTAAAATACGATCTAATGAAATTTTTTTTACTCAGATTACGTTAATTTAGCGTTATGATAAAAAAATATTTGTGGATCCTCTTATTGATCCTTTCTATAAACACTTATGCGCAATATAAGCCTGATGTAATTGTTTTTGGTGGTTCTGTTTCTGGGGCTTCAACAGCCATTCAGGCTGCCAGAAGTGGTGTTAAAACTTTATTAATATTGCCAGATACGAGCTTATTAAGCAACCCTACTTTATCTTTAGACGTTCCGGCTTTTAATTTAGGATTGTGGAAAGAATGGAAAGATGCTTATAAACTGGCATCTGATTCTATTAAAACCACTCCTGAAAAAGTATTTGAAAACATCATCAGCAAGATTAATAATCTACAGGTTATTAAAGGTTCCGCTGCTAATAAAATTGAAGAGAAAAAGAATGGTTGGGAGGTCTCTGTAGAAATAAATGGCAAAAACGAGGATATTAAATGCAGGGTAATTGTTGATGCAACATCTGACTATAAAAGTTCGCCTATAAATACTTTTGGAATCATCACTTTTGATGATAAAGGAAAATTTGTTCCCTTTGTAGACTATAGTAACAATCAAAAAAACGAGCCCTATCAACAATTACAAAAACTATATAGAACTAGTGGTGCAGCAGGTTTTGGTAAAGATAGCAGCTTAAACTACATCCCTCTTGGTGTTTTTATTCCACAAGAAAAACAAAATTTGATTATTATTTCAACTGCAGCATTTAAAGATTTTAGTAAAGATGATTTTCAGAATGTAGCACTTTGGACCAATATAGGGCAAGCAGCGGGTGCTTTAGCTGCTTTCGGGCCGTTTTTTGACACCACACCTTCAAAAGCAAATATTCGATTAACACAGGCAGAAATGTTTACTTATAAAAGTTTCCTTTACCCTGTTTTAGATATTGCTGTAACTGACAGCGCATTTTATCCTATTCAAAAGATAATTGCTAGCGGACTTTTAAATTTAGATTTTAAAACCGGCAAATTTAATCCGGATGAAAAAGTTAAAATAAATGATTTTAAAGTGGTATTAACTTCTCTTTACCAAAGGTCAAAAATTTGGTTTTTAGAAAATAAAAAAGTGACTGATTTAAGCTCAAAAGATTTGGTTTCATTGATAAGTTTTACTGCCGCTAAAGATCCATTTAATGTAAACAAAGAAATTTCTTCAGATTGGGAATCAAAGTACCATTTCGAAGGTTCTTTTAGTGATGACCATATCATTACCAAAAAAGAGATGACTATTTTATTTGAAGCTTACCTTCAACCTTATAATATCAATGTAGATTTTAATGGCTATTATTTAAGATAAGTTGATTTAAATATTATCTAGCATAAAAAAAGCTCCCTGAAATTTCAGGGAGCTTTTTATCTATACGCCTTTTAATCTATCCTTTCGGATTTAAAATTGCATCAATTCTAGCTAGAGCATCTAATAAGTGAGCCCTAATAATTGTGTTACTATAACGTGGTAATGCTCTTTTAATCTCTGCTTGTAAATTAACAAGTTCTAACCTAGCCATTGGGGTAATATCCGTTTTTGTTGGATCCACACTATTTATTCCAAACCTGGCTAAAGTAGCAGCTTGTGCAGGATCACCAGGTGATAATAAAAATTCTAATCTATCGATATAAGCTCTTTGCAAATTTCTACGGAAAACATCAATATTTGCTCCTGTTTTTAATTCAGTCCAAATACCATTGTGTAGATCGGCAAATAGTTCATCAATAGAATAAGCTTTATTACCATTTTTAGTAGAATTCTCTATTACTCTTGCTAACCTAGTTGGATCTAATATTCCAGTTAAAGCAGATACTTGAACTCTTTTCACTCTATCAGAAAAATCAGCATTATCAAATTTACCAGTTTCAGAATCGATAAACATCCAAGTAGGCGTTTTAAAAGCTTGATCTGAGATGAAATTTACACTGGCTTTTTGTTTTGCCTTATCAACATGTGTATAAATTTCTCCTTTTTGGTCGTAAGTTTTATCATTTTCATAAATACCGCCAATACTTGCTCTAACATGACCCATGTAACGATTAAACTGACCTAAAGCTTCACCATACAATTCCTTTAAGTTATCATAGGGTTTGCCTTCTTCGTATGTCCATTTTTGGATATTTGGAAGAATACGCTTAAGGTTAGCAATCCCGTAGCTTGAAGCTTTAATGGCATCATCTCCTAAATCTTCAGATTGTGATCTTGGATCTATAGGATTTCCAGTTTGTTGACCATAAAAATAAAGTGGGTTTCCAGCTCTTTCAACTGTCCATTTATTTAAAATATCCTTTTCTTGCTCCTGAGTTTTATTAGGGAAATAGCTGTATCCCCATTTTATTGCCCAATCATCATATGGACCAATTCCTGGATAAAGAACTACCCCTTCATCGCCTGGTTGAGCGATATAGTTGAAACGAGCGTAATCCATTATAGAAGGCGCTGTACCTCCCATTCTTTTGGTGAAACTCGCTGAACGTAAAGAATCTACTGGATATGCCACAGAAGACCCAAAATTATGCGGTAGGCCTAAAGTATGGCCAACTTCATGAGACGAAACAAAACGAATCAATTGACCCATTACCTCGTCTTTAAACTTTGGCATCCTTGCATCAGGATTTATTGCCGCTGTTTGAATAAAGAACCAATTACGAACCAAATTCATTACGTTATGGTACCAACCTATGTCTGATTCCATAATCTCGCCCGAACGAGGGTCAGAGATATGAGGTCCGTAAGCATTTGCAATGTTGGATGCAAAATATCTAATTACAGAATATCTGGCATCTTCTGGCGACCAATCCGGATCATCAGTTGGTGCTTCTTTTGCAGTAATTGCATTTTTAAAGCCTGCTGCTTCAAAAGCTTTATTCCAATCGTTTACTCCTGCAATTAAATAAGGTCTCCACTTTTTTGGTGTGGCTGGGTCGATATAATAAACAATTTGTTTTTTCGGTTCAACCAACTCGCCTCTTGCATAAGCTGCCTCGTCTTTAGGTTCTAAGCGCCAACGAGCAATGTACCTAGTAACTGTTGCTTTTTGAGCATCAATACCATAGTCAGTTTGTCTCCTAGAAAAGAAACCTACTCGGTCATCATTTAACCTCGCTTCCATTGGCACTTTTGGCAATAAAACCATGGAAGTGTTTAATTCAACTGTCATTGATCCTAAAGAAGCATCCCCCGGAGGGCTACCAGCGGCATATGTTTTAACAGATCTTGCTTCAATGTTAATTGGAAAAGATTTTATAGTATCAATATAAGACCTAGCCTCATCTAATCTGGTGATTTTATATTGTGTTTTTGCTCTTTGTGATACTCCTAAAGCACTTACGTCTTTGGCAAATAAATCGGTTACATCAATCACAACGCCTGCCGAGTCTTTACTTAAAGATTTGATATCAAAAGAAGCCAATATTGGCGAAAGGTTAGAGTTTCTAACCGACTCAAACATATCTGACCCTTCTGCCGCAATGTTTGTGTAAGAAGGTACACGAATCATCACTTGCGTTCCTTTTTTCTCCCATGTCCACACTTGCTCGTTTAGCTCTTCTCCTCCGTAAGTACCATCTTCAGCAGGTACTTTTGCAAAACGTGTTACTGCAAGCATCTCTCTTCCAAACAAAGAATCCGGAATTTCATAATAATATTTTCCTTCTAATGTATGGACTGTAAATAAGCCTTTATCGCTTTTTGCTTTAGCTGTAATTACCTCTTTATAAGGTTTCATACCGGCATCTTTTTTAGCTCCTGCTGGTGGGGTTGGCGGCTTTGCTGCTGCACTGGTAGCTGATGGAGCTGGCGTTTTAGCCTTTTTTTGGGCAGAACACGCAGCAATTGCGACTGATAAAGTCAGTACTCCAACAACCTTTAAGAGTTGTAAGTTTTTCTTCATTCGTTTGTTAATTTAGTTTTCAATAAATCTAATGTATCAATACCTTTATTTAAACAGATATTGTTAACTACTTTGTTACTTAAAAGGTTGTTTTGCCCTTTTTACTGTTAACACTATCTGCCGACAGGCGGGCTTTAAGCATTACTTACTTCTTCTCCACATAACCATCAGATTCTGCTTCCTCTGGTTCTCCTTTAGCTTCTGGTTCAAAATTTCTTTGCCCACGGCCACCACTTACAAGAGTTAAATCTTGTGTAGTTTTATTACCATTAAGGGTTACGGTTAGTTTATATTTCCCAGCAGGAAGGTAGAAATTATCATTTTCTGCATTCTTAATAACCTCATCTGCTTTTAGAGCCATCCGTAGAGTTTCTGCCTTTGTTCTATCAAAAGTAAAATGATAGGTTGCAAAATTTAAACCTATTTCGGCATTATCAATAAAGCTGGTTAACTCTTCATCATTAATGGTGCTTATGGTAATTATTGCAGTACCAGTTTGACTAGCATAATATGGAATCTCTATTTTTGGTTCAAAATATTCACCATTATACATTTTCCTACCCCAACTTTGACTCACATTTACACTTTCCATTGTAAATAAACTTACCGGCTTTTGCATGAGTTCAGCTGTCAATTGTTCTAGCTGTTTTACATCTGGTTTCCACATAGAACGTCCGTGTGTAGCTACAATTAATTCGTGTTCTCTTGGTTGTACAGCTACGTCATGAACTGCCACTGCAGGTAAACCCCCACTAAACGCAAAGAAAGAAACCCCTTGATTAACAGTTACATATAAACCATGATCTGTTCCAACATAAATGATATTTTTATTTTCAGGATCTTCCTTAATCACATTTACTGGCTCGGCAGGTAAATTCAATCCTATCTTTTCCCATGTTTTACCATAGTCTTTTGACTGGTACACATAAGAATTAAAATTATCCCAACGGTAACCATTTAAAGAAACATATACTGTTCCCTCATTAAATTTAGAAGGGTAAACCTGTGAAACCCATAAATTATCAGGCAGGCCATTAGAAATATTTTCCCAATTTACGCCTCCGTCTTTGGTTACGTATACCAATCCATCATCGCTCCCTGTATAAATAAGACCAAACCTTAATGGCGATTCTTCAACCGTACTTAAAGTGCCGAAAGTAACATCACCTTTTTTACCTCCTTTGGTTAAATCTGGAGAAATTGGAACAAAATCAGTCGCTTTGTTTAAAGACCTAAACAGCTTATTGGCACCAAAATAAATCACATGCATATTGTGTTTAGAAATATGGATAGGCGATTCCCAGTTCCATCTCAAAGGTTTTTCACCCAAATCATGTTTAGGCTGAAAAGGTACTCTTTCACCAGTTTCTTTATTGTACCTATTATAATTACCGTATTGAGAACCTGAGTAAATGATATTATTGTCTCTGGTATCAATAACTACTTGCATACCATCGCCACCACCTACTCGTTTGTACGGATATTGTCCATCATCGTACCAGCCATAATCAAATTTATAATTTGAAGGACCCATCCAAACGCCATTATCTTGCAAGCCTCCGTAAACGTTATACGGCTTTTCCATATCATAATTTACAGAGTAGAATTGAGCAACAGCTGGTGTATTTGCCTTAAACCAAGTTTTGCCATCATCATAAGAAATATTTAAACCTCCGTCATTTCCATTGATGATGTGACCATCCTTATTTGGATCTGCCCATAAAGAATGATGATCTGAGTGAACATTTGCCCCATCAATAGATTTAAAAGTTTTTCCGCCATCTTCTGATTTCCAAATTGGGACACCCATAATGTAAACTTTATCAGGATTTGTTGGGGATACTGTAATTTGACCAAAATAATAGCCATAAGTATTGTAGAGGCCTTTTAAATCCATTACGTTTACTTTTTTCCAAGTCGCACCAGCATCATCAGAACGGTAAACTTCTGCCTCTTTTGGCGGAGCAGAAAAAACAGAAGTATAAGGATCATCAATATACTCGGCTATCGCCTGAGGTTTAATCTCATCATTTGCGACTTTTTCTTTTACTGATTTGGAGGTGTATTTATCTGGAAATCTATTTTCTTTTAAGAAAGTCGATAATTTTTTATCATCTAAAATAGCAAACTCATCTTTGGTGATTTTGGCGAAGGTTTCGATGGTAAATTCATCTTTCTTCACCTCTTCTTTCTTTTCTTTATCTCTTGGGAATTGATTGTCTAAAACTGCATAAATAATTTGCGGATTTTTAGGATAAATGGCTAAACCAATTCTACCAACGCCATCTCCAGTGGGGAAACCGCTATTTACCTTAGTTAATAGAGACCAAGTGTTTCCTCCATCAATAGATTTGTAGATCCCAGAAGTGCTTCCTCCCTCCACAAAATTCCAAGCGTTGCGTTCGCGGTACCAGGTTGAGGTGTATAAAATATCTGGATTTTTAGGATCGATAGCTAAATCAATCGCCCCAGTTTTATTGTCTATAAAAAGAGTTTGTTTCCAAGTTTTACCGCCATCGGTTGTTTTATATACGCCACGTTCTTTATGATCAGAATATAAATGTCCAATAGCCGCAACCCATGCAACATCTGAATTTGTTGGGTGCAGTTTTAAACGACCAATGTGCTGGGTTTCTGGTAAACCCATGTTTTGCCAAGTTTTACCCCAATCTGCAGATTTGTATATTCCATTTCCTGAATAAGAAGACCGACTGCTATTGTTTTCGCCAGACCCAACCCAAATCACTTTATTTTTCCAATCTACAGCGATATCACCAATGGTCATGGTAGCTTCTTGCTGAAACATGGGTTCAAAAGATATTCCGTTATTGCCTGAATACCATAATCCGCCCGATGCGTAAGCAACAAAGAAATGTGTTGGGTCATTTTCGTCTACGTCTACGTCTACCACACGACCGCTCATCACAGTTGGTCCAATATTTATAAAAGGTAAGTTCTTCACTAAAGAATTCTCAATTAAATCTTGGCGAGTTTTAAAGCTCGACATTCTATCTGCTGCTAAGGTTGCTGCAGGGACTTGAACTGATTTTTTACTTTTTTGGGCATGAACCTGTAAGCTTAACGCTGTTAAACCTATGACGGTGAGTAGCAATTTGGACATAGAAAATATTTTAGAATTTCTAATATAATGAAAAAAAGTGTGCTAAGATTTTGTAGCAGATTAATTACAAAATCAAATTCTACGTCTTAAGGTAAATACGCCAGCAATTAACTCTTCTCCTCTTCCTATTTCTAGGTATAAGTTTCTTCCATCTCTTGACTTTAAAATCTCAATAATTTCATTCATAGACATGGTGCTCACCTTTTTAAAGTTGATGCTAATTATTTCATCATTTTTTTGAATTCCAAATTCATCCGCTGGCGAATGGGGTTCTACTCGGTTTACAAAATATCTTGTGAAATCTTCTTCTGAGCTGGTTAATTCCATGCCACTCATATCATGCTCAAATGGCTCTTTGAAATTAATATTGGGTTTTAAGTAGATACAGCTATTTCCATAATCAAAAATTATTTCAAAACGCTTTAGCAGCTGATTTCCTATACTCCCGTTTCTTGGAACAGACAACGATTTCGCAGCTACATCTTCATATATTGGAAAAGATGCAATTGGATCTTTGATGTCAAATCGGCCAATTTTAATACGATCGACCCTGCCAATAAAGCCATTGATATTACCAGCTAAACCAACACCCAAATTGGCTTGCATAAATTTATCATTTAGTGGAAACGCTTTATTTTCATATGATTCTAAAGATAATGGATGACCAGCGCCAGTATCAATAATTAATTTTAATGGCATCTTTTTATATTCGCCTTGGTCTGCCAAAACATTCACATAAGGCTTATTCTGTTCTATCTCTATTGGGATTTTTAATCCCTTTCTTAATAACCTAGATTCTCTATTACTGTACAAAGTGAAATAACCAGCATCAAAATATATTCTTACCAAAAAACTAGCAAAAAAATCATAACCAATAAGACCGTGAATAGGCATTCCGGCATAACTAGAAAGATTAAAAACATCATTATCTAAAACTGCCGCAGAAGTGCTTTTTGCAACTGCCGATCCAATTTGAACGTTTAAAAAAGGTGTGGTATATGCGTCTATTTCTTTACCCTCTCCTAAACCAGTAATTTCAATTTTTCTTAAATATTGTAGATTTAAAGAGTCTTTAAGTTTTGGATCGGTAATGATCATGATTCCTACTCCAGAATCGAGTACAAAATTGAAAGGACCTTGTTGGTTAATATAAGTACTCATCACTATTAATCCTCTGGCTTTAGTAAAAGTGATTTGTTCTCTTTTTCGACTTCCTTTAAATTGATAAGTAGTTTGAGAAAATAATGGCTCAATTAATGTACATAAGCAAATTATTAAAAATAAAAGTGTTTTTCTTAAAAGGCGCATGCTACTGATTATAAAGCAATTTAATGATTAAATAACTAATCGAAAAGACAATTAAAAAAACATTTTGTTACAATTTACTAATTTGCACCTCCTAAATTATGTTCATGAAAATAAATATATATACACTTTCAACTGCGCTAATTCTATTTATCACTTCTTGCTCGGTTCAAAAAAGTGTGGTATCGCCTTACCAAAACATCAGAAATGAAATAAACACGCCAGCTGTTAACCAGCAGCATCAAGTAGGATTTATTTTAAAAGAAATAGGAAGCACTAAAAGTATGGTTGAACAAGAGGCTGATCATTACTTTACACCAGCATCAAACACTAAATTATATACCTTTTATACTGCTTTAAATATGTTGGGCGATTCTATCCCAACGTTTAAATATTTAATCGAAAAAGACTCATTAATTATTTGGCCAATGGCAGATGCTTCTTTTCTTCACCCAGATTTTAAAAACCAACCCGCTTTTGATTTTTTAAAGAATGCTAATAAAACGATTTATTTTGTGACGGGCAGATATAATGGTGAAAAATTTGGACCAGGATGGAGCTGGGGCGATTATAATGATTATTATCAAACTGAAATTACCGAATTACCAATTTATGGAAATGCTTTAAATATTACAGCTACTCCAAAGGGAGAAATTAAGTATTCGCCAGATATAGCCTCAATTTATTTAAGTGAAATTACAGTATCACAAAAAACAAAAAAAGTATCTCGTGATTTAGCTAGCAATAACTTAATAGTTCCTAAAAGAGTATCTGCTGGTTATACACAAACAATCCCTTTACACCTAAATAAAGGAATAATTGAAAACTTATTAACCGATACCCTTTTGGCAACTGGCCTGGTTACTAAACCTGTAAAAAGTTTAGAATGGAGAAGCATTCCTGCAAATGCAAAAACATTTTATAGCATAGCAGCAGATACCCTTTACCAACATATGCTACAACCTAGTGACAACTTTATGGCAGAAGAAATATTATTGAATTGTGCCGCTGCAAAAAATTTAAGCATGAACACGGATAGTGTGATAGCCTATTCTAAAAAGAATTATTTGAATGGGTTGCCAGATAAAATAGAATGGGTTGATGGTTCTGGATTGTCTAGATATAATTTATTTACGCCAAGAGATATGGCTACACTTCTACAGAAAATTTATGACAAAGTTGGTGATGAAAAACGCTTATTCAGCTTATTGCCAAACGGAGGTAAATCTGGCACCATCAGAAATATGTTTAAAACAGGCGAACCATCTTTCGTTTTTGCAAAGTCGGGGAGTTTAGCAAACAACTATTGTTTAAGCGGTTATTTATTAGGGAAAAGTGGGAAAAAATATATCTTCTCTTTTATGAATAATAATTTTGTAAAGCC
>JBKJLB010000132.1:0-3697 GCA_046597075.1 Pelobium sp. | reverse complement strand
TGTTTATCTGATTTTCCTTATCAGATAAACACCTATCGCAATTCAATTGAATTACTCCAGTAATTTGAAAATCAAGCACCATCATGGTTTCTTGTTTTTCTAAAACAAGATTTACTTTTAACAAGCCTTGTTTTACTAGAGAATATTCAAATTCATTGAAGAAAGTACCATCCACTTCAAAACTGAATTGATGTTGGCCAATCTTTAATCCCGTAAAGGGAATTGAATATTGCTTTAAAGATTTCAAAGTTCGACAATTAAGCCTGCAAAATTAGGAAAAATTTATGGAGTTGGAAAAGATTTTTTGAATTATCATATTTTGAGTGAATCCTTGTACTAATCTCTATCTCTGCTCATTTTAGAGAATGCCAATGTATTATCTACCAGTTCTTTCTGCTCTCTTCTGTTTTTTACAATATGTGTTGCTTCGTAAAGCGCATCCCTAAAAGATGATGGGGAAGCCATATTTTTACCGGCAATATCGTACCCAGTTCCGTGATCTGGTGATGTTCTTACAACTGGCAAACCCGCTGTAAAATTAACACCATGATGAAAGGAAAGTGATTTGAAAGGCACCAATCCTTGATCGTGATACATAGCTAAAACTGCATCAAACTTGGTATAACCTTGATTTCCAAAAAAACCATCCGCAGGATAAGGCCCATATGCAAAAATCCCTTCTTTCTTAACTGTTTCTAAAGCCGGAATTATGATTTCCAATTCTTCGGAGCCTAATAAACCATTATCACCAGCATGTGGATTTAAACCCAATACGGCAATTCTAGGTTTCTCAACCCAAAAATCACTCTTTAAAGATTGATGCATCATTCTCAATTTAGAAACAATGGCGTCATGCGTAATATTTTGAGCAATTTCCTTTACTGGAATATGCCCTGATACAACACCTACCTTCAATTCATCACTCATTAAAAGCATTAATGAATCTGAGGCGCCAGACATCGCTTGTACATATTCTGTGTGCCCTGCGTATTTAAAAACCTCATTTTGTATGTTGTGTTTATTGATTGGGGCTGTAACTAAAGCATCAATTTTGCCAGCAACTAAATCTTCTGTTGCCCTCTGCAATGATAAAAAAGCATACTTACCTCCCGTCTCATTAGAAACGCCCAACTCAATTTTCACATCTTCTTCCCAACAATTAATCATATTGGGCTTACCAGCATGTGCTTGATGAGTATCCTGAATCACTTGGAAAATAAATTCTTGAATTCCAGCTATTTTACGATGAAATGAGGCCACTTTTGTATGCCCATAAACAATTGGTGTACAATATTTATAAACCTCTGGTTCAGATAGGGTTTTCATGATCACTTCTAGCCCTATCCCGTTTACATCCCCAATAGAAATTCCAACTTTTAACAACTCGCTCATACTAAAATGATTTTCAAAATTTCTGCAAAATAAAGATTTTGTAATGAATGTTAATTTTAAAGATTACAATTTCCGTAATTTGTAGCTCATCTTTACACAAAAATGAGCGTAGTAAAAGCAAAAAAGCATCTTGGACAACATTTTTTAATCGATAAAAACATTGCCGAAAAGATTGTTAACAGTCTAATACATCATGATAAATACCAACAAGTTTTAGAGGTTGGGCCTGGAATGGGTGTGCTATCAGACTTTTTATTACAAAAAAAAGAATTTGAAACACACTTAATTGATATAGACAAAGAGTCATTTGAATATTTAAATAAAAAATATCCTCAATTAGGTGATAAATTGTTGAATGCTGATTTTCTTCAGCTCGACTTTAAGGCGATTTTTCCAGCGGCTTTTGCGATTATCGGAAACTTCCCTTATAATATTAGCTCACAAATTTTGTTCAAAGTTTTGGATAATCGAGACCAAGTGCCAGAAGTGGTAGGCATGTTTCAAAAAGAAGTTGCAGAGCGTTGCACAGCAAAGCCGGGGAGCAAAGAATATGGGATTTTAAGTGTGTTTTTACAAGCTTATTATCAGTGTCAGTATTTATTTACCGTAAAAGCTGGTGTATTCAACCCTCCTCCAAAAGTACTTTCTGCAGTAATTAGGTTAAGCAGAAATGAAATTAAAAGCTTGGATTGTGATGAAAAATTATTTTGGCAAGTAGTAAAAGCTGGATTTAATCAAAGAAGAAAAACGTTGAGCAACGCCCTATCTGGCATTATCCCAAAAGAAAAACAAGGCAACGACAATGTTTGGACTTTAAGGGCAGAACGTTTGAGTGTAAATGATTTTGTAGTGTTAACGCAATCCATAAGTTTGAAACTAGCATGAGTATAGGAAGAATATTAATAGTTGATGATTTGCATCCTGCTTTTAAAATTGCTGCAGAGCAAATTGGTTTTGAGGTGGATGATCAACCATTCATCAAAAAAGAAAAAGTTCTGGAGATTTTGAAAGATTATGTGGGTTTAGCCATCAGAACTAAATTTAGGGTGGATGAAGAAGTAATAAACGCTGCACCAAATTTAAAATTTGTGGCTAGGGCTGGTGCCGGAATGGATAATATTGATGTGGCTTACGCCGATGAAAAAAAAATCCATTTAATAAATGCACCAGAAGGAAATGCGGATGCGGTTGGCGAACATTGCATTGGTTTATTGCTTTCGCTGATGAACAATTTTAGACAAGCAGATATAGAAATTAGAAATGGTATCTGGGAACGTGAAGGAAACCGAGGTTACGAGCTAAAAGGTAAAACGGTTGGAATTATTGGTTATGGAAATAATGGCAGCGCTTTGGCTAAAAAGCTAAAAGGTTTTGAAGTTACTGTTTTGGCATATGACAAGTATAAAACGGGTTTTACTGATGATTACGCTAAAGAATCTAGCATGGAAGAAATCGTAAAATATAGTGATGTGATCAGTTTCCATATTCCATTAACTAGAGAAACAAAACAGCTAGTGAATGATGAATATTTGAGTTATTTCCGCAAACCTATATTTTTTATTAACGCATCCAGAGGGGAAATTGTAGATACACAATCCGTTTTAAAAGGAATAAAAGAAAAGAAAATTTTGGGTGCTGGTTTAGATGTGTTAGAAAAAGAAAAGTTTCCGGCTTTAGCCGATGCTGATTTTTATCAAGACTTAATTAAAGAGGGGAAAGTATTATTAACACCACACATTGGTGGCTGGACTTTTGATTCTTACCGAAAAATATCGGAGGTGTTGGCAGAAAAATTAATTGCTCTTAATTTATAAACATAAAAGTATATCATTCTAAAAATAACCTTTCAAGCCACCTATCTATGGAATAATCTTGAGGAAGAAAATGCTGCTCATCTAAAATATCATCAGGTAAAGTGAAATTATTAATATCATATATGAATACTTGCTTTTGATTAAAAGAGGCCTCTTTTTTCACATTAGGGTTATTTGTAATTACTTTTTTTCCTGATGAAAAAGCATCAATAACTCTCATGCTTAAACCCGTTTGTTGGGTATTAGAAAAATCACAGATAACTTTTGCCTTCTTAAAAAGATTAAAATTTTCTATTCTATTTAAACGTTTAAAATGAATCATTTTACCAATTAATTTCTCCCCAGCTAAACGTCGTTTTAAATAGTTGGGGATTGCAATTTGAAGATAAATAAACACTGTCTTATTATTGTCTTTTGCATACTTTTCGAGTTTTTTTGCAAAATCATACTTTTCATCTGTAAAACTTGCACAAAATAGAAAATCTATTGGC
>JBKJLB010000090.1:0-2938 GCA_046597075.1 Pelobium sp. | reverse complement strand
CATTGTTAAATTCAATCACTTTTTTGTGATCGCTAGGATCTAGAGATGAAGAAAGCATCACTATTTTAACATCTTCTTTTTTAGGAGATTGGATATCTTGGAACTCGACTAAAAAGTCGAAACCAGTTTTTACGGGCATTCGGATATCTAAAAAAATAACTTCAGGTAAATCTTCATTATTGTTTACCAATTCTTGCAAATAATTGATTGCTGACTCACAAGACTGCTTAACAATAACGGTTTCGGCAAAATCACTATTGTTTAGGATTTTCTGATTGATCATATTGTCAATGAAGTTATCATCAATCAAAAGAGCATTTTTATACTTAAAAGACGCCATTCAAATGGTTTAGTGGATAACAAATATATAAAAAGATAAACTCAAACCATTTACATAATTTGATAATTTTATTTTACCAACTTTTAAAATCAAAGGTTGATATTTCCTGCTATCTCTTTAAGGGCAATTTCAGCAATTTTTGTTTGAAATAAAGCATCTGCGTAACGAGCTGTAGCATTTAAAAAATTTCTTTGTGCTTCTCTCAACTCTAAAGGTACAATGCTGCCTAATTTATATTTCTCTAGCGTAATATCTAGGTTTTCTTTTGCAACTTCAACATTCGAACTTTCTAAGCCTATGAGTTGTAAATTAGTCTGATAATTTTGGTATGCAGTTAATAATTGAGCGTCAACATTTTGTTTAATCCGGTTTAAATCGAACTGAGCATTTTCCAATTCGAGCTTTGCATTTTTTTCTAATCGATTTTGTTGCGAACCATTAAATATATTAATTGAAGCAGTAACTCCATAGTTTAGCCCATTACTATTTGCCCTTAAAGCGAAACCTGTAGGCGGAGATGTTGATCTTGCAAAATTATAACCAGAGGTTAATGCAACAGTTGGGTATCTTGCTCCCTTTGTTTGTTTTAAGAAAAGCTCTGAAATTTTTTGATTGATACTAGCTGTTTTGATATCAGGGTTTTGAGCATCAGTTAAGGTTTTTAAATCTGCATAGATTAAACTATTGTCAATAATAAGCTCACTTTCAATCACAAAATCATTTTTTAAATCTCTTGCTAATAGCTGGTTAAGTCTTATTTTGCTCGATTTAAATAAATCTTGTTGTCTTAATAAAGAAGTGGTGTCGGTATTTAAATCTACCTTAGCAGCAAGCAATTCCAATTTGGATCCTTTCCCCAAGGTATATCTACTTTTTGCGTTTTTTAGTCGAATAGCCGAAACTTCTAAAGCAGTTTCAGTAGCATTTAACTGTTTTTGCTGAGCCACTAAATCGTAATATGCTTGTATAACATCAGCAATAGTAGTTTGAACAGTTAATTTCGCATTTAATTCGCCAAGCTGTTCTAATTGCTGTAAACGCTGGTAATTTGTAAACATTTGAAAACCATCAAATATCCTCCAATTTAAACTTGCACCATAGTTTAGATTCGTAGTCTTCGCATTTTTTGCTGTTCTGGTTACCCCAGATGCCAAATCTACATTAGATGTTTGTATTTGATTTCCTTGTATTAAATTACCAGTAACTACAGGTAACATCCCCGCATTGCCAAGGGTGACATCGTTTTTACTGATCTCGCTTTCGTTTTTACTGAGTTTAATATCGTAGTTGTTTTCTAGAGCGGTGGTAATCGCTTGAGTTAATGTTAACTTTTCTTGTGCGCTCACGCCGAATGCTGATAAAACAAGAAAGATGAGGATATGTATAGATTTAAGTGTTTTCATTTTAAGATTCTTTTTCAGCCATTCTAATTTCTTTTTCAGCTTTTTCTGCTCTTGTTTCATGATATTCTTTTGACCAATAAGAGTAAATAGCTGGAATTACAAAGAGTGTTAATAGTAGAGAGAATAAAGTTCCACCTATGATTACCGTTCCCATACTCATTCTACTTTTAGATGCGGCACCTAAAGCCATCGCAATAGGTAATGCGCCTAATGCTATTGCCAAACTTGTCATTAAAATTGGGCGAAGACGAGAAACAGCAGCTTCTCTTACGGCTTCGGCAACGGGCATTCCTCGTTCTTTGAGTTGATTGGCAAATTCAACTATTAAAATCCCGTTTTTAGTTACCAAACCTATCAACATAATTGTTCCAATCTGGCTAAAAATATTCCAGGATTGACCAAGCAGCCATAAAGAAAAGAAAGCACCTGCAACTGCCATTGGTACGGTTAGTATAATGATTATCGGATCAACAAAGCTTTCAAATTGAGCAGCTAAGATCAAATAAACCAATAGTAATGCTAGGCCAAATGCAAAGGCTGTATTAGAATTACTTTCGCTAAAATCTCTCGACTCTCCGGCTAAATCTGTTGAAAAAGTATCATCTAAGACTTTATCTTTTGCTCTTTCCATTGCGGCAATACCATCCCCAATTGTTTTGCCAGGAGCTAGCCCGCCAGAAACAGTTGCTGACGAAAAACGATTATTTCGATATCTTTGAGGAGCACTACTTTTTTCAACAGTTTTCACTAGGTTGTCTAACTGAATCAGTTGCCCCATATTGTTACGAACAAAAATTGCACTTAAATCATAAGGGTCGTTTCTTTTATTTCTATCAAACTGACCAATCACCTGATACTGTTTTCCGCTCATAGTAAAATATCCAAAACGCTGCTCGCTTAAAGATAGCTGAAGTGTTTGAGCCACGTCTCTTACGGATACACCCAATGTTTGAGCTTTATCTCTATCAATACTTACATTAAGCTCAGGTTTATTAAATTTAAGATTTACATCTGTATTGGTGAAGGTTGGATCTTTTGAAATTTCTTCCATAAATACTGGAATTTTTTCCTGTAACTTTTCAAAATTGGGTGCTTGTATAACATATTGAATAGGTAAACCTCTAGATCTACCAACGGCTATTGTAGGCTGTTGAATAACAAAAGCTTTTGCACCATTTAGTTTCTTTAAATTTTT
>JBKJLB010000360.1:0-3830 GCA_046597075.1 Pelobium sp. | reverse complement strand
CGATAACATCAAAGGCATTTACTTGGATGTAAGCTACATGATGACAGGTTACGCAACTATTGAAGAAATTAGAGATGCTTTACTTGATTTTAAGAAATCTGGAAAATTCATCATCGCTTATAGTGAAGTTTACACTCAGGGAGCTTATTATTTAGCATCAGTAGCAAATAAAGTTTATTTAAATCCACAAGGGATTTTAGAATTAAAAGGACTTAATTCTGAATATACTTTTTTTAAAGGCGCCTTAGATAAGCTTGATATTGAAGTACAAGTGATTAAAGTAGGCACCTATAAAAGTGCCGTTGAACCCTTCATTTTAGATAAAATGAGTGATGCCAATCGTTTACAAACTACTGCTTTGTTAGGTTCTTTATATCAACACTTCACTGCTAAAATAGCTGAGAGCAGAAAGATTCCGCAAGATTCTATTATCGCAATTGCAGATGGTTTAAAATCAAGATCACCAGAAGATGCGCTTAGGTACAAATTAGTTGACGCACTTAAATATAAAGACGAGGTTTTGGAAGAACTTAAATCCAAAACTGGAGTAGACAAAAAGAGTAACCTTAAAACAGTGAGTATTTCTGAATATGCTAAAAGCATTGATAAATCAAATTCAGCTTCAGATAGAATTGCTGTGATTTATGCAAACGGAGATATTAATGGTGGCGAAGGTGATGAAAACTCAATTGGCTCTGAAGGAATTTCAAGAGATTTACGTAAAGCCCGTTTAGATGATAAGGTGAAAGCTATTGTACTTAGAGTGAACAGCCCTGGTGGTAGCTCATTAGCATCTGATGTAATTTGGAGAGAGGTTATTTTAACAAAAAAAGTGAAGCCAATCATTGTTTCAATGGGTGATTATGCTGCATCTGGTGGTTATTATATTGCTTGCGCAGCTGATTCTATTTTTGCTGAACCCAATACCATTACAGGTTCAATTGGAGTTTTTGCAATTATCCCAAACATGAAAGGTTTCTTAAATAATAAGATGGGAATTACGTTCGACAATGTAAAAACAGGCAAATTCGCTGATTTAGGTGACATTTCTCGCCCACTTACTCCTGCCGAGAAATTAATTTTGCAAACTGGCGTCAATAGAACTTATGCTGATTTCACCAAAAGAGTGGCAGAAGGTCGTCATGTTACACAAGCTTATGTTGATAGTATTGGACAAGGACGAGTTTGGACAGGTGAACAAGCCATTAAATTAAAATTAGTAGATAAGTTAGGTCATATTAACGATGCTATTATTGCTGCAGCCCGTAAGGCTAAGTTGAAGGAATATAAAATCGTTAATTATCCAGAAATTAAATCCGGTTTCATGGGTTTACTAGATAATTCAGAAGATAAAATCCGAACCTATATGGTAAAGAAAGAATTAGGCATTAGTTACCCTTATTATCAGCAATTAAAAGAGATTACCAATATGAGCGGTTTACAAGCTCGTATGCCTTATGTAATAAAAGTTCAATAATTAAATAAAATTATTTTTTTATATGAGCCCATTGATTTAATCAATGGGCTTTTTATTTTAAAATTGTGGCTAAATTGCAAGCAATGGAAAATAAAGATATTTCTAGCGCATTAAAGCTGCTGTCTCAATTAATGGAGCTTCATCAAGAAAATCCATTTAAAATAAAATCAATAGCTAATGCCTCATTCAAAGTAGATAAATTACCTTTCAAATTAAAGGATAAAACTGCCGAAGAATTAGAAAAAATTGATGGAATTGGTAAAAGTACAGCAGCCAAAATAACCGAGTTATTGCAAACAGGAGGATTGGAGGAATTAAATTCCATCATTAACCAAACTCCTGAAGGTATTATAGAAATGCTAAGTATTAAAGGCCTAGGACCAAAGAAAATAGAAATTATTTGGAACACTTTAAGTATCGAAAACATTGGCGAACTTTATTATGCCTGTAATGAAAATCGCTTAATAGAAGCAAAAGGTTTTGGTTTAAAGACTCAGGAAGAAATCAAAAAAGCCATTGAATTTAAAATGGCCAATGCAGGAAGATTTCTATATGCTAAAATTGAGTCTCTAGCCCACTATTATTTAGAACAATTCATTTCATTGATTGAAAAAAGTAATCCATCAGGGAAAGTTTTGATTACTGGTGCATTTAGAAGAAAGTGTGAAATTATAGAGGAGTTAGATTATCTTTTTATCACAGCAACACCCCTTTCTGTTGAACTTTTTGACCAAACCGAATTAGAAATTGTAGAACAAAGTAATTTATCTATTAAACTTAAAGACACTAATGGTATTCAAATTAATTGCTTTTTAAGCGATACTAATGAAGCAGCATTGAAGTTATTTGAAACAACAGGAAGTTTAGAACATGTTGAAAAGGTAAAATCAATGATAAATAGTAAAGATCATTTTTTAACAGAGGTAGATATTTACTCATCTGCAAAAATGGACTATATTGAGCCTGAGCTGCGTGAGAATCATAAAGAAATTGAATGGGCATTAAACCATCAATTGCCTGAATTAATTACTTATCATGATTTAAAGGGCACTTTACACAACCATAGCACTTGGAGTGATGGTGTACATGGTATTGAAGAAATGGCAATTTACTGTCGAGATGTGTTGGGATTAACCTATTTAGGAATGTGCGACCACTCTAAAACTGCAGTTTACGCTAATGGTTTAAGTATTGAACGAGTGCTTAAACAACACGAAGAAATAGATCTTTTGAATCAAAAATTAGCCCCATTTAAAATTTTTAAAGGAATAGAATCTGATATTTTAGGTGATGGAAGTTTAGATTATCCTGATGAGATTTTAGAAAAATTTGATTTTGTAGTTGCTTCTGTACATTCTAATCTAAAAATGGATGAAGAAAAAGCCACTCAAAGATTACTAGCGGCAATACAAAATCCCTTCACTACTATTTTGGGTCATCCAACAGGCAGGTTGCTTTTAAGTAGAAACGGTTATCCTTTAGATTTTAAAAAAATAATTGATGCTTGTGCTGCTAATGGGGTTGTAATAGAAATTAATGCCAATCCACTTCGTTTAGATTTAGATTGGCGCTGGCATCAATACGCTTTAGAAAAAGGGGTCATGCTGTCGATTAATCCAGATGCACATAGAAACGAAGGATTTACAGATATGCATTATGGGGTATATGTAGCTAGAAAAGGTGGGTTAACTTCAAAAAATTGTTTTAACTCATTCAATCTTCACCAGATAGAACGTTATTTAGTTGATAGAAAACCACACCTAAAAGTTTGAGACATTCAAAATTAAAGGTTTTAATTATTAGATTTAGTTCTATGGGAGATATCATTTACACCTCCCCCGTTGTCCGTTGCCTAAAAAATCAGCTAACGGATGTGGAAATTCATTACCTCACTAAACCTGCTTTCAAGTTTCTTTTGGATGAAAATCCTTATATAGATCATCTTCATTTATTAAAACCAAAACTTTCTGAAACGATTGAGTTGCTAAAAGCAGAGAACTTTGATTATGTAATTGATCTTCATAGTAGTTTAAGATCTCTTTTGGTAAAAACAAGCTTGGGCGTAAAATCATCTACTTATCAAAAAGAGCGGTTTAAAAAGTGGTTGGCAATTAAGTTTAAAATCAATAATGTAGAGCCTATTCACTTAGTTGACAGGTATTTAAAAACAGTTTCATTTTTAGGAGTTAAGAACGATAATAAGCCAATTGATTATTTTCTACCTGAGAATGTGAAAGGAATTGAAGAAATTCTTCCTTATCATTATCAAAAGCCTTTTGTAGCTTTTGTAATTGGTGCCACTCATTTTACCAAGAGAATGCCAAATAAAAAAGTAATTTCTACAATCCAAAAG
>JBKJLB010000121.1:0-10748 GCA_046597075.1 Pelobium sp. | reverse complement strand
ACTACAATTTTTCTTTTTCCAGTTTGTTCAACCGCCCAAAGACCAAATGCAGTAGTAAATTTTACAATATCAGTTGGTGTTAAAGCATCTCCCGCTTTCCCGCCAATTGTTCCTCTTATACCAGAGATTGATTTAATTAAAGTCACGTTATTTGAATTTTATAATCTGCAAAATTAAAAATATTAAAATAGTATCGCCCATGATATTTTAAACATGACGACATTTTGGTAATTGACTATATTTGCGACAAAATATTTAATATGTCTAAAAAATGGTTTCAGAATTGGTTCAATTCGCCTTACTATCATGTTCTATACAAAAGAAGAGATGAGGAAGAGGCAGAACTGTTTATTGATAACCTTTGTAGCTACCTAAAGCCCGGAATTAACACAAAAATGCTCGATATTGCTTGTGGAAGAGGTCGGCATGCAATTTATCTTAATAAAAAAGAATACGACGTTACAGGGATAGACTTATCCTTTGCCAGTATTAAATTTGCACAGCAATTTGAAAATAAGAAGCTTCACTTCTTGGTTCACGATATGCGCAATCTGTTTTACATCAACTATTTTGATTTCGCCTTTAATCTATTCACTAGTTTTGGCTATTTCGAGAAAGAGAAAGAACATGTAAATGCTTTAAAAACATTCAGAAAAGCGTTAAAAACAGACGGAATTCTTGTTTTAGATTATATGAATAGCCAAAAAATTATTAATCAATTGGTTACCCGAGAAAAAAAAGAAATTGACGACATCACTTTTCATATCAGCAGAACTGTAAGGGATGGAAAAATCATAAAAACAATAGATTTTAATCATAAAAACAAAAGCTACACTTTCAACGAAGAAGTGAAAGACTTTAAATTAAACGATTTTGAAAAACTTTGTGGCTTAGCTGGCTTAACCATTACTAAAACTTTTGGTGATTACCACTTAAATTCATTTGATCCTAATCTGTCTGATAGGTTAATTATTATTTGTAAAAAATCAAAATGATAGAACAACTCATTAAACTTGACCATCAAATTTTTTACGCTATAAATACTGGTCTTTCAAATTCATTTTTTGATTTTTTAATGCCCATACTAAGAAATAAAATAGTTTGGATTCCACTTTATATTTTCATTATCGCTTACTGTTTAAAAGTTTATAAACTAAAAGGGTTATATTTAATTTTAGCATTTGCAGCAACAGTAGGCCTTACTGATTTTGTAAACTCTAGTCTATTAAAAAAATACTTTAACAGGACAAGACCTTGTAATGAAGTAGCTTTTCAAAGCCAAATAATTTCTAGAGTTCCCTGTGGTTCAGGAAAAAGCTTTCCATCCTCCCATGCATCAGATCATTTTGCGGTAGCAATTTTTTTAATTATTGTATTCTATAAAAAATGGAAATTTATTTTGCCAATCGGCATAATTTGGGCTGGCTCCATATCATTTGCTCAAGTTTATGTGGGTGTTCACTTTCCTGTAGATGTCTTTTTTGGAGCAATGCTAGGATCAATAATCGCTTTTTTTGGCGCTAAAATTTATCTCAAATATTCCCATTTTCAAGCCTAAACAATGAGTTTATTTATCATCATTTTATTAAGTGGATGCGCCCTTTTTGGGGGATTAGCTGTTTTCTTTGTAAAAAAAGACAGCAACCAAAGGTTAAAACTAATTTTATCGTTTAGTGGCGCTTATCTATTTGCCATCACTATTCTGCACTTATTACCCGACGTTTATCAAGGAGACCAAACGCATTTAATAGGTCTTTTTATTTTAGGAGGATTTATACTTCAGATTCTTTTAGAACAATTCTCACAAGGGATTGAACATGGGCATATTCATTTACATAATCACCAACAAAGCTTCCCTTGGGGAATTATGCTGAGCTTATGCCTACATGCTTTTTTAGAAGGAATGCCGCTAACAGCTAAAAATAACCAGCAACTAGTTTATGGAATTGCGCTACATCATATTCCGGCCGCTTTTGCTTTAGGAAGTGTTTTGGTTGGAAATCAGATTAAACAAATGAAAATTATTTTATTAATTATTGTCTTTGCGGCGATGTCTCCACTTGGCTATATTTTCAGCTTTGCATTAAATAATGGGAATATTCAAAGCTTAGGTTCTTATTATCCATATATTATGGGAGTCGTGATTGGAATTTTTCTTCATATATCAACCACCATATTATTTGAATCTAGCGTAGATCATAAATTTAGCATGAAGAAAACCTTTGCTGTTTTAGCAGGAATCGCAATTGCGCTAATTGGTTTCTTTTTAGAAGCATAAAAAAAGCCTCCTCAAAAAGGGAGCTTTAAAATTCAAATGTTCAGAATATTCTATTTTCCAGCTGCTTTAGCATGGTCAGCTAAAAACTGAGCTAAGCCGCTATCTGTTAAAGGATGCTTTAATAATCCTAAAATAGAACTTAAGGGTCCTGTCATCACATCAGCACCAATTTTAGCACATTCTACTATATGAACAGAGTTACGGATGGAAGCCGCTAATATCTCTGTTTCGTATCCATAATTATCAAAAATCAAACGGATATCTTCAATTAAACCGAAGCTATCAGCACCTATATCATCTAAACGACCTAAAAAAGGAGAAACATAACTAGCACCCGCTTTTGCGGCTAATAAAGCTTGCCCAGCCGAGAAGATCAAAGTACAATTGGTCCTGATTCCTGCATCACTAAAATATTTCAACGCCTTAATTCCGTCCTTAATCATCGGAATCTTTACTACAATTTTATCATCCAAGGCAGCTAATTTCTTACCTTCTTTTATCATTCCATCAAAATCTGTAGAAATAACTTCGGCACTTACATTATTATCTACAATGGCACAAATATCTTTGTAGTGTTGCATCACCTTAGCATCTCCGCTAATTCCTTCTTTAGCCATTAAACTAGGATTAGTGGTCACACCATCCAATATGCCTAAGTCTTGAGCTTCTTTAATTTGGTCAAGGTTTGCGGTATCAATAAAAAATTTCATAATTCAATTTGTTTAATTGTTGATTAAAACTCAGGTCTCTCTGAAAAAAAAGAAGACTGACATTTACTTGTTCAAATATATCAGATTAATCAGAATTGAAGGTTAATATTTTGTAAAGAGATAAATTACAAATGAATATTAAGAAGGAAGTTTGTATAATTTTTTGAAAAATTGAAGAAAAAAAATGGGCTAGCAACTTCTATCGCACCGCTCAACCTCTTACCCTTGCTGCGTTCCCACCCTGGGGGAGTTCAGAAGGAGCTGGTCGTAGAAGACTAACCCGCAACAAAGGTATCATTTTTTAACATTTTCTTAAAGAAGAATTCAGATTGTTTGATAACAATCTGATTATCATCAAATAAAAAATTACTTTCTTTTCTTCTTTTTGATTTTAGGCGCCTCTTCATTCTCCTTAATCAAAGAACGCCAATCATTAGCATGATCCTCAGATATAGCTAAAGTCTCTTCATACTCAGTTTTGTGAAGCGACATGGTTTTAATAGGCTGTGTTAAATAGGTTTCAATTTCTTCCAAAATCGGCTTTTCCTCTTCGCTGCAAAAAGAAATGGCCTTACCCCTGTTATTCCCTCGACCTGTACGTCCTACTCGGTGAACATAATTTTCAGCAACATCGGGTAAATCATAATTCACTACATACTCCACACCTTTAACATCTAAACCTCTAGCACTAATATCAGTTGCAATTAAAACCTTAACTCTGCCTTCTTTAAAATCATCCAAAACAGAAAAACGAGCTTCTTGTTCCTTATCTCCATGTAAAGTTGCCGATTGTATTTCAACCCTTTCCATCGCCTTAAAAACTCGCTCAGCTCTCACTTTTGTACGTACAAAAACCAATATTTTTTGGTCAGGATGTTCTTTAATTACTCTTTCTAGAAAGAAACGTTTATCATCCATCGCTACATAAACCACCGCATGATCTACATTTTTAGAAACCGGATCTTTAGGTGAAATCTGTATTCTGACTGGTTTACTCACCAAAGCATAGGCCAAATCTTTAATGTTTTCATCTATCGTAGCCGAGAAAAACAAAGTCTGCCTGCGGCGTGGTAAAAACTGAAGCAAGTGCTGAATATCCTGATAAAAACCCTTATTCAACATATGATCGGCCTCGTCTAAAACTAAAAAATCAATCTTTTTTAAATTCAAATGACCTTTATGTACCAAATCCTGAATTCTTCCTGGCGTAGCAATTAACACATCAACACCGGCCTTTAATTTTTCTACCTGTGGCTCAATATCTACACCACCAATCAAAGAAATCGTTTCTACATCAGTATATTTCCCCAATTCGTTAAATACTTCCTCAATCTGCAAAGCCAACTCACGAGTAGGCACCATTACCACTGCTTTTACATTTTGCTCTGGTTCAAAACGCTTATTCTCTTGCAGCATACTAATTAAAGGGATGGCAAAAGCGGCGGTTTTTCCTGTCCCGGTTTGTGCTATGGCTAAAATATCTTGACCAGATAAAATCTGCGGAATAGACTTAAATTGTATATCTGTTGGTTTTTTATAGCCCAATTCCTCTAAGCTTTTCTTTAACTGAGGCGCTATATGGTATTTACTAAACTTCATTTAACACAAAGATAAGGATAAGAAAAGGTTTTGATTTGTTTTTTAGTAGCGCAAGGTAATTGCAATCAACAAAGTGAGTTCCTGCTATCCGCTCATACTTGCCTGCCGGACAGGCTGGCGCCTGCAGGCCTTTTGCTCAAAGCCGGTATCCGCTGCTATCAGGGCTAAAAACTTTGGCTAATCTATATTTAATTTCAACCTCGAATCAAAATTAAAAGGAATGATATCCACTACTTTTATTTTAGAAAAACCTGGATATAAAGGATTCAGTAAAAAATTATATTCTCTATCTACAATAGCAGACGGTACTTTCAACACTGCAGATTTTCTTTCCTCAATCCACTGGTTTCCTATTTTTTGAGTGATTGGATAATACAAAACCTTGTACCACTCTGTGTTTGATAATTGCAACTGTTTCAAAGTAACCTCATTTACTAGAACCTTGTCAGGAATTTCAATAACCGCCATAG
Source organism: Pelobium sp. (assembly GCA_046597075.1). Classification (GTDB taxonomy): domain Bacteria; phylum Bacteroidota; class Bacteroidia; order Sphingobacteriales; family Sphingobacteriaceae; genus Pseudopedobacter. The sequence continues at coordinate 5,691 of JBKJLB010000121.1, read as the reverse complement.
AAAACTTTCCTGAATTTAAAGCGGCCCCACTTTTATGAGCCAAAATTTCTAAACACGAGAGAGATGCAGATCCCGCAGTATAAATCATCCCCTCTCCATCACTGTTCCAACGTCCAGCAAAACCTGGCGCTACCAAAGAAGCTGCATATTTACTTTGTGTAATTCTATAAACCAGCATTAAGCTAAAATACCATGATCTATACGATTGAGTTCATTCATCACTATGCTAATACCTGTAATAGAATCTAATAAATCATTAGGCTTAGCATCAATACCAATATTATGCTGTGGCAACCAGTTTTTAAATTCATCCACAGAACCAAAAGTATCAATCCCCTTATCATATAACTCTAATAAAAATAAAACATGCTCACTTAAACTAGTGCTTAACCCCTTATTAGCACCTAAATGCTTACGCAGAGTTGGCTCCGTTAAATCTAAGTTTTTGGCCATATCAAAACGTGTAGAACCGCTAATAGATAGCAAATCTTGAATTGATGATGATGACAACCCTCCTTTTATAATTGATAAGCGGTTAACCGGAGATTCAAAATAAGTTTGATAGGGAACCAACATTTCATGCACCTCATTTATTGTTTCGTTTTCTTCTTCTACTTTGTAATTCCTCATACTCAAATGTAATATTTTTCATTTGAAAAAGAAAATATTTTCATATTTTTCCTAAACAACTTCACTTAATGATTTACTAATTTCATTTAATGAATCACCAGCATTCCACCAGCCAGATTTCTCCATACTAGAAACTTCAACTGTAAAGAAATTAAATTCTTCTGTCACTTTACCTTTAATTAAATAACATCCAACTCCTTTAAATGAATATTTAGCAGCAACATCAGGAAATAAAACGGTATCAATCCAATCGCCATCTCTGTCTAAGAAGGTCCCAAAAAACATGGTATCTCCACGTTTAGTTTTAGCATATTTTGTAGTTACCAATTGTCCAACAATCTCTACTTCTTCTCCAACTTTTGATGGAATTTCTTTGGCTTTTATTCCTTTCCAATCTTGTCTAGACATTAATTCAAACGGCGAAGAAAGCATAAATTCAAAAAGTTCCAACTCGTCCAGCATATCATTTCGTTTATCATAATGTAAATCCGGCACCTTGTAATTTGTCGATGATACAACTTTAAATAACCTATTTTGAATAGCTTGAGATGGTTTTTTATTCATTAAAAAATGAGCATCCCAAAGCAAAGCCTGCTTAGATTTGCTAGTAAATCTAAATGCACCAATTCTAACCAGTACAATCAATTGCTCTAACCCAACAGCAACCCGATCTGTAAAATCATTTATACTCAAAAAATCTCCATTCAAACCTCTTTCCTGTAAAGCGCTTTCCATTAACTTGCTTTCTAATCCTTTTACATGAATAAAGCCTAGAAAAATCACATCTCCTTTAATTGATGTTAACCATTGACTACGGTTTAAACACGGAGCTTCAACTCGAGCACCAGCTTTCTGCGCCTCGTGTACATATAAACCTGTCCGATAAAATCCTCCAAAATTATTGATTACGCCCACCATAAAATCTAATGGAAAGTGTGCTTTAAGATACATACTTTGATAACTTTCGACTGCAAATGACGCTGAATGACCTTTAGCAAATGAATAACCCGCAAAAGATTCAATTTGCCGCCATACTTCAACAGTTAAGCTACGTTCTCTTCCTATTTGATCACAGTTTTCAAAGAATTTATCCTTTACTTTTTGAAACTCTTCTCTAGATCGGTATTTACCAGACATTCCTCGTCGTAAAACATCCGATTCTCCTAAACTTAAACCTGCAAAATGATAAGCTACTTTAATTACATCTTCTTGGTAAACCATTACACCATAAGTATCTTCCATCAAATTCCACAAAACTTGATGTGCAATACCTTTTCCTTTATCAGAACGATGGTGACGTAAAATATACTCTCTCATCATCCCCGATTGTGCTACACCTGGCCGAATAATAGAACTAGCCGCTACTAAGGTTAAATAATCTTTACATGCTAGTTTTGCTAACAACATCCGCATTGCCGGAGACTCGACATAAAAACAACCAACCAAATTTCCCATCTCCAAATGTTTTACAATTTTCTCATCTTTCATGAATTTCGGAATATCATGAATATCAATTTCTACCCCACGATTTTCTTTCACAATCGCCAAAGTATCTTTAATATGTCCAAGGCCACGCTGACTCAAAATATCAAACTTGTATAGGCCCAAATCTTCGGCACCGTACATATCAAACTGGCAAATAGGAAAACCTTTGGGAGGATGAGAAGTAGCCGTATAACGGTAAATAGGTTGGTCAGAAATTAAAATTCCTCCAGCATGGATGCTTAAATTTCTTGGAGAATCTTTAAGCTTTAATGCATGCTGGTAAATGTCAAAATATAACTTTTCTTCTTTTTCATCAGGCTTGAACCCGTTTTTTACTTGGTCAGCAAACTGTACGATTTCTTCAGCAGGCAGACCAAAAACCTTCCCCAATTCTCTAAAAATAGAGTTAAACTGGAAAGTAGTATACGTTGCCTGCAAACAAGCATGGTTTGAAGTGTATTTCTCTAAAATATAAGAGGTTACCTGATCACGGTCTTGCCAAGAAAAATCAATATCAAAATCGGGTGGTGTTTTACGAAAAAGGTTAATAAACCGCTCGAAATATAGATCCAAAGCTATTGGATCAACATTGGTAATTCGTAAACAGTAAGCCACTACACTATTAGCCCCACTTCCTCGGCCAACATAATAGAATTTTTGTCCTCGGGCAAAAGAAATAATATCATAATTAATCAAAAAATAAGAAACAAATTTCATCTCTTTAATGAGTTTCAATTCCTTCTCAATTCGCTCTTTAACAACATCGTTTAACTCTTTATATCGATAAAAAGCTCCTTCGTAAGTTATCTTTCTTAATTTCTCGTAATCATTTTTTGCAGCTTGGTTTTTATCAGAGTGAGTATCAAATACTGATTTGTTTTTATGGCTTCCCATTTTAAAATCAATCACCTCGCAGGTATATAAAAGTTTCGCCGTATTATTCAAAAGCTCAGGATAAGGCTGATATTTCTCTTGAAATTGCTCCTCATTCAGCATTACTTCCTTAGAAGATGCACAATCATTGGGTAATTTGGTAATAATGGTATTATGATCTATACAGCGTAAAACCTGATGGAGCCGATAATCATCAATTTGAAAACTTACCGTGTGCAGAAGAACTATTTTAGGAATTAAATGATGATATTTTTTCCAATTTAAAAACTTGAGTTGATCAGGATTAATACCAATAAATTCATCTGCCGAAAGGCAAGGAAAATCTTTATGCTCTACAAACGGATAAACGATAAAAGTATCTCTCAAATAATATTGATCATCAGGAAAAAGCTCTTCCTTTAAACATTGCGAAAGAAAACGATTAATTTGTTCGAAACCATTCTGGTCTTTAGCGATAGCAACAAAAAGTTGCTGTCCCTCTCTTCTAAAATCAACTCCTAAAATCACTTCGATTCCATAATCCTTAGCTAAACGCATAGTTTCTATGCAGCCAGAAGTGTTATTAATATCAGTGAGAACCAAACGCTCCACACCACACCATTTAGCTTGTTGTAAAAGCCTTTCAGGAGACAATGTTCCATATAAAAAACTAAAGTAGCTGTGGCAATTTAGATACATCCCTCACTTTGTTATTCCGTTAAAAGGATTAAAAGACCTCGTTTTGATTCCAGTGGTAACTGCTCTATGGACAGCTTTATTTCCAAACCTCTTATTGATATAATCCAAAGCCTGATATAAGTTAATCTGACTCTCGCTATCATTAAATAAATGAATTTGATGATGCCCCCTAACCAGCTGGCTGAGTCTAACTCCTATTAATCTAATTAGCATTCGACGATTATATAGCTTTCTAAAAAGTTCTTTTACGTGTGGGATCAACAAATGATCGGCTGCAGTGTAAGGTATTTTGATTTGCTGGGTATGCGTATTAAAATCAGAATAACGAATTTTCACGCTGATACATCCTGCCAAAAAATTCTCCTTTCGCATCTTAAAGCACAAATCCTCGGTCATAGAAACAATCAAAGACTCTAGCATTTGAATGTCCATGGTATCCTTTTCAAAAGTCTCCTCACTGGATAATGACTTCCTATCTACGTAAGGAGTGATATTAGAATGATCAATCCCATTAGCTTTCTCCCACATCATAATCCCATGCTTACCAAAAGCTGATTCCATTAATCGCATTGGCATTTCCTGCAAAGTGTAGATTTTCTGGACACCCATTTTACGTAAGTTTTCTGCGGTTTTCTCTCCTATCATCGGAATTTTCCTTACAGATAAAGGAGCCAAAAAAGATTTCTCGTCGCCATAAGTCACATATTTATAGCCGTTAGGCTTCGCTAAACCAGTAGCTACTTTAGAAACCGTTTTATTTTTAGATAAACCAAAAGAGATTGGTAAACCCGTTTCGTGAATAATTTTCTCTCGCAATTCCTTGGCATATTTTAAGGTTCCGAAAAATTGATCCATCCCAGTCATATCCATGTAAAACTCATCAATAGATGTTTTTTCGAAAAGTGGAACCGACTCTTCTATAATCTTTGTGACCTCATTAGATGCGGTAGAGTAACTTTCATAATCACCCTTTAAGAAAATCAAATCCGGACAAAGCTGTCGAGCCAATTTACCCGGCATGGCCGAATGTACTCCGTATTTCCTCGCTTCATAACTACATGAAGCAACTACTCCCCTATCTCCAGCGCCTCCAATAGCTACAGGCTTACCTAAAAGTTTAGAATTTGTCCTACACTCTACCGATACAAAAAAAGAATCTAAATCTATATGTGTGATTTGCTTTTGTGACATCATTTATTGGAAATAATATTCAAATATAATTACTAAATATTTTAGTTTTATGTATATTTACTAAAAATATTAGTTTTTATTTTATGAAGGGATTATATTTTATCGCTATTGTTCCACCTAAAGAAGTGGCAGAACGCATTCATCAAATCAGGTTAGAGTTTGCTGAAAAATATCACAGTGAAGAAGCTATAAAACCTCCAGTACACCTTACTTTAAAAGAACCATTTAAAATGGACGTTAAAGATGAGCTGATATTAAAGCGTAAATTAAGTTTTATTGCTACTCAGCACCAATCTTTTAAACATATTCTTAAAGATTTTAATCGATTTCAGAAGCACACGATTTATATTAATGCAGAAAAACATCCTTTACTACTCGGATTAAAAAAAGGTATTAAAAAAATATTTAGAACAAATTTTTACCACGTAGAACAAGATCAAATGCCCTTTAATCCTCATTATACCATCGCTTATAGAGATACCGGAGAGCATATTTTTGAAATGGCTTTCGCCGATTATGAATCTAAAAAGTTTAATGCTGAGTTTGAATGCGACGAATTTATCTTGTTTAAACACGATGGGAAACAATGGCACAATATTGAAGCATTCAAACTATGCGGAGTGCCCGAAATCACTTTATTTGATCAACTTATTACTGAAAAAGGACAAAAGCAATTTATAAAAGCCTAATAAACTAACTAAAGTGAAACCTTTTTGGCGTGAAAAGTCATAAACTTAATTAAATAGGAATTCAATAAAAGTTCATTAGCTTAAATTACCTTTGCAATCTTAAATAAAACTGATATTTCAATCG
>JBKJLB010000052.1:0-4807 GCA_046597075.1 Pelobium sp. | reverse complement strand
AGCTGGTATGCCATGTGTCAGAAAATTTATGGGTTCTCTAATGTATTTTTTCATCAAGCTTCAGGCTCTTCATCTTTATGGATACGCGTAAATATTTGATCCATCCTATTAACGTATTCATTGGTATCATCAATAAAAAACTCTAATTGTGGCACACCTCTTACTTGGTCTTTAATACGCTTACCAAGATTATATCTGATTTCCGAAGTATGCGCTTTAATGGTATTAATAGCTAGTAAATTATTAGGCGAGTTGAAAAAACTTAAATATACACGGACAATACCTAAATCAGGCGTGGTGCGCACCTTTGTCACAGTAATCATGGTGTTTGGCAAAAGCGTATTCCCTTCTCTTTGAAATAATTCTCCTAAATCTTTCTGTATTACTCTTGCAAATTTTTGCTGTCTCTTAGATTCCATTTTTGTAAAGTTTTAGGTTCTAAGTTCTAAGTTTTAGGTTTTAAGTTGTCTTATTACTTAAAACCTAAAACTTAGAACTTGCCTAGTATAAAAAATTGTTAAAAGGATAAATTTGTTGATTTACGGCTTTTACACGCTGGTAAATACGTTCTCTAAATTCATCAATATTTTCTTTTTCTGTTGCCGAAATAAAAATTGCTGGACTGTTATGTTTCGCCATCCAGCTGTTTTTAAAATCATTCAAAGTCATTTTGGGTGTTTCTTCATTTTCTATTTCCCAATCTTGTTCAAACTTAACTTCATGATAGTTATCAATCTTGTTAAAAACAGTAATCATCTCTTTATCAATTGCACCTAACTCTTTTAAAGTTTCGTTTACGGTATGGATATGGTCTTCAAAATTCGGATGAGAAATATCTACCACATGAATCAAGATATCAGCTTCTCTAACTTCATCCAAGGTAGATTTAAAACACTCTACCAAATGATGCGGTAACTTACGGATGAAGCCAACTGTATCAGAAAGTAAGAAAGGTACATTTTCCAAAACCACTTTTCTCACCGTTGTGTCTAAGGTAGCAAATAGCTTATTCTCTGCAAACACTTCTGATTTTGAAAGCATATTCATGATGGTAGATTTAGCTACATTGGTATAACCTACTAAAGCAACCCTAACTAACTCTTTTCTATTTTTGCGTTGTGTTTCGTTTTGTCGGTCAATCAGTTTAAGTTTTTCTTTAAGGATAGAAATCTTCTCTTTAATCATCCTTCTATCACTTTCAATTTGCGTTTCACCTGGTCCACGCATTCCAATACCTCCTTTTTGACGCTCTAAGTGAGTCCACATCCGTGTTAAACGAGGCAGTAAATATTGTAATTGAGCTAACTCGACTTGGGTTTTGGCTTGCGCCGATTGTGCCCTTCTGGCAAAAATATCTAAGATTAGATTGCTTCTATCCAGCACTTTAACCTTTAGTTCATTCTCGATGTTACGCAACTGCATTGGCGAAAGCTCATCGTCAAAAACCACCAAGTCAATTTCCTCGGCTTTTACATAAGCCTGAATTTCCTCCAGCTTACCTGTCCCCACAAAAGTTGCTCGCTCTGGTCGTTGCATTTTCTGAGTAAATGTTTTTTCGGTTATTCCACCAGCGGTGTCTACCAAAAAAGCCAACTCATCTAAATATTCTTTTTCCTGTTCTTCTGTTATTCCAGTGGTGATTAAACCCACTAAAACAGCTCTTTCTGGCTTTACTTCTGTATCAAAAAACTTTTTTATCGGCATCTATTTTCTTTAGAATACAAAGATAAAATATTGTGCCATTTAGTTTAAATTCCTTAAATAATTGACCTTTAAAATAGATTTGAAAAGGTGCTGTTCTTTTCCATAAGTACCGATGGTATGGCTGTACTTACAAGTCCGCTCGATTCCCAATTTTTCGGGACGGGCTTTTCATCCCATCCAGTTTATTTATCTCAAGTCAATCAAATAAATCAGTTACCTTAAGTAAGTTTATTGATTCTTTATCGACAATGATAGATACATAACAAACATTTAATCCATTAAAATTTATTTCATGAAGTATTTAATCACTATTTGTTTGAGTTTATTGCTGAGTATTTCTGCATATACGCAAACTAAAATTCCTTTTGTTAATCAAATTGAGAAAGCAAATCAGGCCAGTAAATTTCATAAAATGGAAGCTATCTCTTTCAATATTGAGTTGAATTTTGGCGGAAAAAAAGCTTTCGAGGGAACTATTATTTCTGCAACCAACTCCTCATTTATAAAAATAATTAAAGCAGATGGAACTATTTTGACATTTGACGGAAACAAGGTTTGGTTAAGTCCAACAGAAAAAAATTATAAAGGTGCTAGGTTCGATATGTTTACTTGGCAATACTTTTTTATGGCGCCCTTTAAATTTTCGGATGGTGGAACAAAATGGGAGGATTTAGGGAATAGAACATATAGTGGTGAAAATCAATTTTCTGCTGCCAAATTAACATTTGAAAGTGGAACAGGGGATGCTTCTGGAGATTACTATTATGTCTATAAAAACGCCCAGAACTTGGTAGAAGCAATGGGTTATATTGTCACTTTTGGAGGTAGAAGTGTAGAACAAGCAGAAAAAGGAGCTCATGCTATAGTTTATTCGAACTATCAAAAAGTGAACGGGGTACCAATCGCAATGCAATGGGCTTTTCATAACTGGAACAAAGACAAAGGTATTTCAGATAAAATAGGTGAAGCAAAAATTACTAGTGTGAAGTTTGTAACGATTTCAAAAGAGGATATGAATGAAGGTGGGGACCCTGTAGAAGTAAAAATGTAGATTTTAAGGTCAATCATTTATAATAAGCTTCTTAATAAAATCAAAATACTTTTCATTTCATTAAGTTTAATACTAAGTAAATCAATTTACCATTTAATTGCCTACAGCATTATAAGCCTTGGTACAAAATAAATTGATAATTTTATGCTTTGAAATTTCAAGATTTGGAAAGAACTAAATATTACTTTGCATCTGACTTTCACTTAGGAGCGCCAACTTACGAAAGCAGTAGGACAAGGGAAAAGCGATTAGTCGCTTGGTTAGAATATATAAAAGCAGATGCCGAGGCTGTGTTTTTAATGGGCGATGTATTTGATTTTTGGTTCGAATACAGCACTGTTATCCCTAAAGGTTATACCCGATTATTAGGTAAGCTTGCCGAATTAAGTGATGCCGGAATTCAGCTTTATATTTTTAAAGGTAACCACCACATGTGGTTCTTCGATTACTTTGAGAAAGAGCTAAATGCAAAAATAATTAGTGATGAATTAGTTATAGAGAAAGATGGGAAGCGTTTATTTCTGCATCACGGAGATGGATTAGGAAAAGGAGATCTCAAATATAAATTACTGAAAAACTTTTTTAGGAGTAGTTTTTGTCAATGGTTATTTGCTAGGATTCATCCTAATTTTGGAATTGGTATTGCGAATTATTGGAGTAGCAAAAGTCGCTTAGCGAGCCTTAAAAAAGAAGGAATTAAACAAATTGAAAAGGAAGAAAATTGGATTTCTGAGTATTACGAGGAATTAAAAACTGAATATGGTTCATTTGATTTTGTAATTATTGGTCATCGTCATTTCCCGGCAAAAATTAGTTTGGCTGACGGGGCTACTTATTTTAATTTAGGAGAATGGGTTAATTACTCGAGCTATGCGGTTTTAAATAGGGGTGTGGTTACCCTTTTAGAGTTTAAGCCGGAAGAAAGTTGATATCTCTTTTAGTATCAAAGGGATTTTCGGAACGATGAATCATATTATTTGTTTTTATCGAGTTAAAGGCTCTTGAACTTCATTTATTACTAAAATGATTCTGGCTTAAAATTTCTTCAGTTTGTAATTTAATGAATGTTTTGTTGCGCTATTAGTGCCTGCTGATTTTAGGGGAAAAAGATTTAACTTTGTGAGCTGTCAAAGCAATTGAGTTTTTAGCACAAACTAAGGTTAAATAAACCCCTGCCTACCGGCAGGCAGGCGATTGAAGTGAAAAGCCCACAGCCCAATGATAATTTGGGCGAGGACTTGTAACGAAAAGCGGGACTGCATTTGCCAAGAATAGAGAACCTGCCAGCCTTTTCGCTGGCTCATTTTCAAGAAAAAAGATGTTAGATAAATTAGAAGCAATTAAGCTAAGAAGAGATGATGTTGAACTAGAGCTTTCGAATCCGGATGTTTTGGCCGATATGAAGCGTTATGCTCAATTGAATAAGGAGTATAAAGATTTGGGTTTGATTGTGGATCAATACCTAATTTATAAGAATGTGATTAGCAATATTGAGACGAATAAAGATATTTTGTCGAATGAGAAGGATCAGGAGTTGCGTGAAATGGCTAGAGAGGAACAGGACATGTTGTTGGTTGAGCAGGAGGAATTGGAAGCGAAAATCCGTTTGATGTTGGTGCCAAAAGAGGAGGGCGATGAAAAAGATGCAATTGTTGAGATAAGAGGAGGTACTGGTGGTGATGAGGCTGCAATTTTTGCTGGGGATTTATACCGTATGTATGTTAGATATTGTGAAGGCAGAGGATGGCGTTGCGAAACCTTAGAAGTTACTGAGGGAACAAACGGAGGATACAAGGAAGTGATTTTTAAAGTGTTGGGTGAGGATGTTTATGGGGTATTGAAGTACGAATCAGGAGTTCACCGTGTGCAACGCGTACCAGATACAGAAACTCAAGGTAGGGTACATACTTCCGCTGCAACGGTTGCGATAATGCCCGAAGCTGAAGATGTAGATGTTTACATTAACCCTGCTGATGTTGATTTACAAACGTCTCGTTCGGGTGGTGCTGGTGGGCAGAATGTGAATAAGGTTGAAACGAAGGTTCAATTGAC
>JBKJLB010000049.1:0-3096 GCA_046597075.1 Pelobium sp. | reverse complement strand
GTATTCTAAAGAAAGAATTAAATGTGAATGTATGGAATGCGTTTATCTACGCCTATTATTTTTATCCAGAGTTTTATAATAAATTTGTAAAGCCTAAATTGATTGAGTATAAAATTATAAAAGATAAATTATAAATTGAAATTTGTTAATTGTCTTTATTATTGTGGGATATTTAGAATTTTAAATCAAGATTTTTTTATCAAAATATTTTGATAGTAAGCTAGAAAATTCATTCATTCTTCTTTCCCAAGTATTTTCTTCGGCAACAGCTATCCTAGCTTTTATTTTATCTTCATTATCGTAATTTAGAGCCTCATTTAAACTAACAGTAAATTCATCAGCATCTTTACAAAAGGGAACCGTTTCGTGAGTGAATTCTTTTAAATCCATATTAAAATCTGAAATTACAACAGGTTTACCACTACCTAAATACTCAAAAAGTTTTAGTGGAAATATGGTATTACTTACTTCGTCTTTTTTAAATGGAATTATTGCAACGTCAAAACCTTTTAAAATAGAAGGCATTTCATTAAATGGAAGCCTACCAATTAAATGGACGTTTGGGGTTTGATGCCACCATTCTGGAATTGATTCTTCATGACAAGGGCCAACTAAAACAAAGTTTTTATCCTGATTATCCTTAAAGAGTTTTTCTAAAAGTGGATAGTCCATTCTACGCTCTATATTACCAAAATAACCAATTATTGGCTTTTTTATATCAATAAGTTTTGGATGAATTTTTGTTTCTGGTAGTCTTGCTATCTCGCTATGGGAAATATCGGCTGCATTTGGCACAAAATAAGTGTGTGGATGAATTTCCTTTTTCTCTAAATACAATTGCTTGCTTGTGCAAATCACTAAATCGCTATTTTTTAGAATAATTTTTTCTGATTTGACTCCATGTTTCATGTCAAAACCAACAATTAAGGGATCAACGCAATGATATACATTTAAACTTGATTGAATGAGTTTACCAATATTAGGATAATAAATGTTAAATGAATTGATAAACACAAACTCTTTAATCTGGTAATTTTTTAATACCTTTTTAATCCTATCAGCAATAAGCTTCTCGTTGTATTTTAGCAACTGCCGATATATGATTCCTTCAGGTAAAAAGTTGATGGAGAGTAGGAGTGGTGTTAATAGAATTTTTAAGTTTGGAATATCTGTTTTTAGCAATCCATCAGATGATTTCTTGTAAAAAGGATTCTTTTTAACAAATTCAGGAGTGTTTTTTAGTCGATAATAATCTTTGAAAGTTGCTGGATATTCGATATAAAAAACCTGATTTTCTTTAGCTAAATGTTTGGCGGCCGTGTAGCTTGTGGATTCAAAAGGACCATCATATTTCGAATTACTTAAAATAAATACGAAGGAATTTTTAAGCATATTATAGAACCTTTACCCAAGTTTTAGTTTCAGAATTATATTGTTTAATTACTTTTGCTGGATTTCCAACTGCAATACTATAATCAGGAATATCTTTAGTTACCACACTACCTGCACCTATAACTGCATGCTTTCCAATAGTGACTCCTGCAGTAATAACTGCATTTGCACCTATCCAAACATCATCTTTGATCATAATTTGCTTTGTACTTACAGGTTGATCACTTGGAGAAGTATGAATATCCTCATAACCATGATTTAGTCCTGAAACTACTATGTTTTGAGCTAGCATTACCCCATTCCCTATTTTCACCGGGCCGATAATCACGTTGCCTAATCCAATAATAGTGTGATCTCCAATAAAGACATCACCTACACCATTATTTACTGTTGCAAAATCTTCGATGATTGACTTTGAACCAATTTCAAACTGGTTAAAGGGTAATATATCCATCCTCGTATTTCGCCTAATAATGGTGTTTTTACCTCTTTTATTTTTGATTGGATTCACAATTAATCTAATCCACAATCTCGGTCTAAAATCATTTGTGGGTATAATCATCCAATGAATAAATTTCTTTAAACTAGGATTAGATTTTATGATGTTAACTAAAGACATTTAATCAACGTATCTAATTTTCTTTTCCTGAATATTATTCTCCTCGGCATATTTCTTGTCATCTAATACTTTTGTAACTTTTACTAAAGCTAAGAATAAATAAAAGAATATATTCATTGGAAATTGAACAATAGCTTCTTGAGGAAAATTTCCAATAGCTATTGCAAAAATGAGCAATGTCATGGCAAAACAATAGGTTCTCAATTCAGGATCTCGGATACTGAAGTAATGCTTAATCCCAAAATATAGACCTGCAAACATGATACTACAAATAATAAATAATCCTATCCAACCTAGTTCCACAGCCACCCTAACATAACCGCTATCAGGCGGAAATTTAGCTAAAAAAGATCCTGGCGAAAATCTAGCTCCCCACACACCAGTACCACCTAATCCACCACCAATGGGATGACTTTGTATAAAGGGTTGAATTCTTTGTTGGTTAATTCTTCTAACACCATAAGAGGCATCATTATTTGGCTTAAAAGTAGATTGAAAACGATATAAAGTGACATTACTAGTAGGAATATTTATTAGAATTAAAAGACCCAATGATCCCGCTACGGCAAGCCCAAATATGTATCTATCTAGTTTCATGATGAAAAACATCAACCCAGCAGCAGGAATTAAAACATAAGCTGCTCTAGTGCCAGAAAAGCTTATGACAAAAGCAAACATAGCTGCTAGACATCCTAAAAGTATTTTCGACCTCATTTTATAAGGCCCAGTAATAAGCGCAATACATAAAATAGAACAAGCCGCCATATTATAAGAAAAAGCTACTGGATCTGAGAAAATTGAATTCTTTCTCCAGTGCCCATCAATAAAAAGTAAGGATTGTACTAAAGGATCAAAATGAGTGATCTCTTCAAATGGAAAGAAACCGATATATTCTTGTTTCATGGCATATAATGCAGCAAAAACACCAAGGCTTAACCAAATTGTAAGAATAGTTCTAATAAATTTTATTGAAATAATGTAATAGGTGAATATATAATAAGAGAGCATTACAACTGCAACGCTTCGAATAGTATAAAGCCAAGCCAATTGAGATGATGCATTAGGATTGAAAACCTGAATAATAT
>JBKJLB010000311.1:0-6764 GCA_046597075.1 Pelobium sp. | reverse complement strand
AGCAACGACACCGTTTCAATAATTGACACACCTATTGCAGCCACTTCAGCTTCTTCAGTAAGTACTGATTCGGTAGCAGAAAAAAATAGTACGATAGATGAAAAATCATCTAACAAGTCACTTTGGGCAATTTTTATTGCTGGTTTTATTGGCGGTTTCTTGGCGCTAATCATGCCATGTATTTTTCCAATGTTACCTTTAACAGTAAGTTATTTAACAAAAAAGGCTGGAAGCAGGGCAAAAGCAATTACTCACGCTGGAATTTATGGCTTATCTATCATTGTTATTTATGTAGCATTAGGTTTATTGATTACCGGATTTTTTGGTTCTGACGCCTTAAATAGCATGGCAAGTAATGGGATATTTAATTTCTTATTCTTTTTGATGCTGATTGCTTTCGCCATTTCATTTTTTGGTGCTTTTGAAATTACTCTACCCAATTCATGGGCAAATAAAATGGACGAAAAGTCGGATAAAGGAGGTTTAATAGGGCTTTTCTTTATGGCTTTTGCACTTGCACTGGTTTCTTTTTCTTGTACTGGGCCAATTATTGGAACCTTATTGGTACAAGCAGCAACCATGGGCGAAAGAATAGGGCCCGCCGTTGGTATGTTTGGTTTCTCGTTAGCGTTGGCTATTCCTTTCACTTTGTTTGCAGCATTTCCATCCTTATTAAAATCTTTGCCAAAATCTGGCGGATGGTTGAACACCGTGAAAGTAGCTTTAGGTTTTTTAGAATTAGCAATGGCCTTTAAATTCTTATCAAGCGTAGATTTGGCCTACCATTGGGAGTTATTAGACCGTGAAGTTTTTCTAGTACTTTGGATTGTGATTTTTGCCATGCTAGGCTTTTATATTTTGGGCAAACTAAAATTTTCTCACGATAGCGACCTACCATTTATCACTGTTCCAAGGCTGTTTTTATCTATCATTGTTTTCGCTTTTACGGTTTACATGATTCCAGGGTTATGGGGAGCGCCACTAAAATCCATCAGTGCATGGTTACCTCCACAAACCACACAAGATTTTGATTTATATACGAATAGCTTATCTTCGCACCAAATATCGCAAGATACTGTTAAGAAGAAGTATGGAGGCTTGTTTGAAGCACCACTTAATTTGAATGCGTTCTTTGATTATGAGCAAGGCTTGGCTTATGCCAAACAACAAAATAAACCTGTATTAATAGATTTTACAGGACACAGCTGTGTAAATTGCAGGAAAATGGAAGTTTCTGTATGGAGCGCTCCAGAGGTTTTAGAAAGGTTAAATAATGATTATGTTTTGATTTCACTTTTCGTGGATCACAAAACAGATTTACCAGAAAATGAACAATATGTTTCTTCTTTTTCTGGTAAAAAAATTAAAACTATTGGGAATAAGTGGAGCGATTTTCAAGCCTCTAAATTTCAAACTAATTCGCAACCTTACTATGTGTTAGTTGATGGTGATGGAAATGTTTTAGTACCACCACAGGCTTTTAATTTGGATGTTAAGAATTATGTAGATTTTCTTGATAGTGGAAAAGCAGTTTTTCAAAAAGGAAAAAAATGAATCAAATAAAAAAAATAGGTGTTTTTACTTCTGGTGGTGATGCCCCAGGAATGAATGCCGCAGTAAGAGCCGTTGTACGTACCGCACTCTTTTATAACCTAGAAGTTTTTGGAATTAGAAGAGGTTACGAAGGGATGATTAACGGGGAGTTTATACCCATGGACCGAAAATCTGTGGCGAACATTATCCAACGAGGCGGAACCATTTTAAAAACAGCCAGAAGCAATGCATTTATGACTCCAGAAGGAAGAAAAGCAGCCTTTAAACAAATAAATGAGGCAGAAATTGATGCATTGGTTGCAATTGGTGGTGATGGAACCTTTACTGGTGCAAAGATTTTTGGTGAAGAATATAATATTCCAATTTTAGGCTTGCCTGGAACCATAGATAATGATTTATTTGGTACTGATTTTACCATCGGTTATGATACTTCCATTAATACAGTGACCGAAGCAATTGATAAAATTAGAGATACAGCCGAATCTCATGATCGATTATTTATTGTAGAAGTGATGGGAAGAGATTGTGGATTAATTGCTTTAAGAAGCGGAATTGGTGTTGGTGCAGAATCTATAATGATTCCAGAAACTAAAACTGATTTAAATGCTTTGATGCATCGTTTAGAAATAAGTAGAAAAGATAAATCATCAAAAATTTTAATAGTTGCCGAGGGTGAAGGAGATTCTGGTGGTGCATTCGAGATTGCAGAAATAATTAAAGGAAAATTCCCTCAGTATGACACAAGAGTTTCTGTTTTGGGACACATTCAAAGAGGTGGAACACCAACCTGTATGGACAGGGTTTTAGCAAGTAGGTTGGGTGTTGCGGCAGTTGAAGAGCTTATAAAAGGAAGAAAAGGTGAAATGGTTGGTTTAATTCATGGGGAAGTTGCTTTTACACCTTTCGATCATGCTGTTAAACACCATGTAGAAATCAATCAGGATTTATTGAAGATTGTTGAAATTTTATCTTTATAAATATGAGTCATCAAATTATTAAAAGTCATTTCGAAGAAGCTAAAAACGTATTAGCCGAATTCTTATCAGATGAGCGCAATTTCACCAATATTGAACAAGCTGGACTTCTAATTATTGATGCTATAAAAAAACAAAAGAAAGTTATTTCTTGCGGTAATGGAGGTTCTATGTGTGATGCTATGCATTTTGCCGAAGAATTATCAGGCCGTTACCGGGATGATAGACCTGCCCTTCCTGCGATCGCAATTGCGGATGCATCCCATATTACTTGTGTAGGAAACGATTATGGTTTTGATCAAATTTTTTCTAGATATATCCAAGCATTGGGAAATGAAGGAGATATTTTATTAGCAATTAGCACTAGCGGAAACTCAGCTAATATTTTGAACGCCATTGCATCTGCGAAAGCTAAAGGAATGAAAATTATTGGCTTAACTGGCAAAGAAGGAGGCAAAATGGCTTCGCTTTGTGATGTGGAAATAAGAGCGCCTTTTTCTAAGTTTTCAGATCGTACTCAAGAAATTCACATCAAAGTTATCCACTCTTTGATTGATTTTATTGAACAGAAACTCTTTTAAATAATCCTAATGAAAAGCGGGACTGGTTTTGATAAATTTACCAGCCCCTGATTTTTCTCTATTTCTTCTTTTTCAATTTCAATTCGTAGAAATCTGTTCTTCTATCTTTTAGATTTTTCACACTTCCATGTTCATGTAACTCTTTAAGTAAATCAAGATTTACATCTGCAATTAAAATATTTTCTGTATTTGGTGTGGTTTCTGCCACTATTGCATTGGATGGGAATGCAAAATCTGATGGAGAGAAAATTGCTGATTGTGCATACTGCAAATCCATATTATTTACTTTTGGTAAATTACCAACTGAACCCGTTATGGCTACATAGCATTCGTTTTCAACCGCTCTGGCTTGAGAGCAAATTCTCACACGATTATATGCATTTTGTGTATCTGTCCAAAAAGGGACAAAAAGAATATCCATTTTTTCGAGTGCCAGCATTCTTGCTAATTCAGGAAATTCAGAGTCGTAACAAATTAAAATACCTATTCTACCAGCATCGGTATCAAAAACTTTTAAATCGCTACCACCACTCATTCCCCATGAGCTTATTTCTGAAGGAGTAGGTTGAATTTTGATGTATCTATCATAAGAACCATCTCGCCTACATAAGTAAGAAACATTGTAAAGTTTGTCGTTCTCTAAAAGCGGCATGCTGCCAGCAATGATATTTACATTATAAGAAACCGCTAATTCACAAAAACGATTTCTAATGGTTTCAGTATGTTTAGCTAACTCTCTAATCGCTTTAGCTTCGCCTAAATGGTTATAATCTGCCATTAATGGCGCATTAAAAAACTCGGGGAAAACTACAAAATCCGAAGAGTAATCGCTTACCGCATCAACAAAATATTCAGCACTTTCCATCAAGTCCATCACGTTAGGGAATAAACGCATTTGCCATTGTACTAAACCAATTCTTACCGTTGATTTTTGAAGTAAATTATCCTTGTGTTCATCAACATAATAGATGTTATTCCACTCTAGTAGGGTAGCAAATTCTTTAGATTGTTGATCCTCTGGAAGGTAATTTTTTAAAATTTTCTTAACGTGAAAGTCGTTTGAAATTTGAAAGGTAAGTGTGGGATCATAAATCTCTTTCATTTTTACCTTATCAATATATTCACGTGGTGTTAACTCATCATGAAATTTCTCATAATTGGGAATTCTGCCACCAAGGATGATAGATTTAAGATTTAAATTTTCGCATAATAATTTTCGGGCGTCATACAACCTTCTCGCCAATCGCATTCCCCTATAATCTTGATGTACAAAGACTTCTATACCATATAAAATATCTCCACGCTCGTCATGAGTGCTAAAGGTATAATCTCCCGTAGCTTGTGAATAGGTATGCGTTTCTCCTAATTTTTGATAATCGACAATGATACTTAATGCCGTGGCAACAACTTTACCGTTAATTTCTATGCAAAGTTGTCCTTCCGGAAATATCTCTATTAATTTTTCTATAGACTTTTCTCGCCAATAGCTCTCTCCCATTTCTTTATATGCCGAAATCATCGCTGATTTTAAGTCGATGTAATCTTCGGGTTTTAAAGTCCTTAATTCTACTGTTTCTATTTGTACTGGTTTAATTTCCATAACGTATGTAAAAGAAAAACCCATCGTATTGTTTTTTGGGTTTTTAAGTATCAATTAAAATATAATTATTTTTCTAGGCTGTTCCTGATTGTTTTTACTCTTGTTAATAGTTTTATTTATACGGTTGAACGCGGAGTTTAAAATCTATTGTAGAATTATATACTGTCCTATCCTTTGGGATGATATAAGTTTTTGTAAATCAAATATTGAGGGCGAAAATCGCAAAAAAGAGTAAGATATAGAATTAATTCCTTTATGTTATTGAACATTTTTAAAGTTAAATAAAATAATTTTTGAATCAATGTCAATTTTAATACTAGTTATACCACAATTATATAAAGTAGATGCATAAATGTTTATTTTTGTGCAATGAAATTACCAATTGTTGCCTACGGAGATCCGATTTTAAAGAAAGTTGCTGAAGACATCAATGAGGATTATTCAGAGTTGAACCAATTAATTGAAAACATGTTCGAAACCATGTATGCTGCTAATGGTGTTGGACTTGCTGCGCCTCAAATTGGTTTACCTGTACGTCTTTTTATAGTTGATGCTTCCCCATTTTCTGAAGACAATGATGATTTAAAGGATTTTAAAAAGGTTTTTATCAATGCTCATATCGAAGAGGAAACTGGCGAAAAATGGTCTTTTAATGAAGGTTGTTTAAGTATTCCTGACATTAGAGAAGATGTAAGCCGTCATAAAGATATATTGATAAGTTACTACGATGAAAATTGGGAATTGCACACAAATAATTTCACAGGATTAGCTGCCAGAGTAATTCAACATGAATATGATCATATTGATGGGAAGCTTTTTACCGACAGAATAAACCCTTTAAGAAAAACGATGCTAAAAGGAAGATTGGATGCGATATCTAAAGGAGCAGTAAAGGTTGATTACAAGATGAGGTTCCCTTTGCTTAAGAAAAGAAAGTAAATATTAATCCTCTTTCCTTCTTTTATCCCCATCCATAATTTGCTTTATTAATGCGCCCCAAGCAAATGGATTTAACAATGGGTTTGTTTGAACCATATTTTTGGTAGATAAACTATTGTGCATATTTTGAAAACTATAAGCCGACATTTCTCTTCCGTCTCTTGGTAAGTTAGCAGACAACTCAGCCAAACTTTTTTTCGAAAGATTCTTTTTGGCAATTTCCAAATCATCATCAGCAATTTTCATTGTTAAAAATTCACGCTTAAACTCATCAGTACTTGCCCAAGGGAATACCCTAACTGTTGGCAACTCGATATTGTCTGATTTCATTTTAATAATAGCAGTGAATTTATGCTCTTTAAGGTTTGACGGAATTATTAGCGAAAGTTTTTTATATCCTATAGATGAAAAAATTATACTATCACCTTCTTGGGCAACAAAAGAAAAGTAACCTTTATAATTTGCTGAGTAAGTTCTAGTCTCAGAGCCAATTTCTCTGATAGATACATAAGGCACTACCGTATTGCTATCCAAATCATAAATTACTCCAGAGAATTGTACCAAAGGCTTATTTTGCTGGGCAAACGCCCCAAAGCCTATGAACAGGAATAATATGGTGAATAGTTTTTTCAAATTATTTTAAGAAATAAAATCTAAATTATAAAAAGCTTTAGTCATATGTTGTTAAATAATGTTAAAGACAAAGCTTTTATTAATTAACGATAAGGGCTTTTTTATGTTTTAAATATGCTAAGTATTATTTAAGAACATTAGGTAAAACAGCATTAGGATCGTCAATTGCTGTTAAATTGATTGCTTCAACAGCTGTTATTTCAGGCACCGCTTTCTTCACTGCTTGCTCAATTCCTGCTTTTAAAGTCATAATGCTCATCGGACAGGATTCACACGAGCCTAAAAGTTTAATTTTTAAAACCTTTTCATCTGTAATCTCTACTATAGAAACATTTCCAGCATCAGTTATTAAATATGGTCTGATGGTGTCTAAAGCGGCTTCTACTTCTTTGATTAATCTCTCCTGATCACTCATTTAATTTATATTTAATATAAAATTAGCTCTTTTTGCTGATTTATAACTTTTCCAACGTTTTAGACATT
>JBKJLB010000319.1:0-4186 GCA_046597075.1 Pelobium sp. | reverse complement strand
ATTTTTTTTGCTGAAAGAGAGTCTTTCATATGCTTTGAAATATAACCGTTCTTATTCATTTTAAGCAATACTGTATTTCTTCTTTCTTTTGCTTTTTCTAAATCCCTTTTAGGATTATAAGTAGTTGTAGCTTTAAGCATACCAATAAGTACTGCAGCTTCTTCAATTTTAAGGTCTTTTGCATCCTTATTGAAAAATCTTTTTGGTGCCCGTTGCAGTCCATATATATTACCGCTCATGGGCACAACGTTTAAGTAAAGTTCTAAAATCTCGTTTTTTGAATATAATTTCTCTAATCTTTTGCTAATAAGCATTTCTCGTACTTTATTTATTGGTAGAGAGAAAAACGTAAATTCCTTTCTTGGAAAAAGGTTTTTGGCTAACTGTTGAGAAAGCGTAGAGCCACCACCGGCAGACTCGTCACCAGACATAATGCTTTTGAAAATCACTCTTAAAGCACTTTTAAAATCAATTCCATAATGATGATAAAATCGGGTATCTTCAGTAGAGATTAATGCTTGAATGGTAGTAGGAGAGATGTCTTCAATTTTTAAATTTGCTCTATCAATTTTGGTATAGGTGCCTAATAATACGCTGTCTTTACTATATATTTCCGAACCACTTGCATAACTGATTTTCTTTAATTCTTTGTAGGAAGGAATATCTCCGAAAACCCCTAAAAAAATCATTAAATACAGGATAAAACCCATACAAATTATTCCGACAATACTTTTAAGTATAATTATCCCTGTCTTTATTACTTGAAAATATCTTCTAACAAATTGATGCTGACTACCCTTCATCAAAAAATAATTGCAATAATGAAGCCTAAATTTTCACACTGCTTTAATTATTTCTGATAAATTTGCCTCCTTCCTAAAACACTACTAAATTAGTAGTGTTAATAGTTTATAGATAAAAAATAAAATTATGTTAAGATTAGGTGATATTGCTCCAAACTTTAAAGCAAAGACTTCAGAAGGAGAGTTAGATTTTTATGAATATTTAGGTGATAGTTGGGGAGTTCTTTTTTCTCATCCTGCAGATTATACGCCAGTGTGTACAACCGAATTGGGTAGAACAGCGTCTTTAAAGCCCGAATTTGATAAGAGAAATGTAAAAGTGATGGCTTTAAGTGTTGATTCTGTAGAGTCTCATAAAGGTTGGATTTCTGACATCAATGAAACACAAGGCGTAGAAGTTAACTTCCCTATCATTGCAGATGAAGATAAAAGTATAGCAGAATCTTACGGAATGATGCATCCAAATGCTTCGGCAACCTTTACTGTAAGATCATTATTTATTATTGCCCCTGATAAAACTGTAAAGTTGATCATCTCTTATCCTGCTTCAACAGGTAGAAACTTCCAAGAAATTCTAAGGGTAATTGATTCCTTGCAATTAACAGCTTATCACAGCGTAGCAACACCTGCAGACTGGAAAGACGGTGAGGATGTGGTAGTTGCACCAGCCATTAAAACTGAAGATATCCCTGCCAAATTTCCTAAGGGTTTTAAAGAAATTAAACCCTATTTAAGGATGACCCCTCAGCCAAATAAATAATTTAAGGATGAGTTAAATCATAAATTTTTCATATTTTTATATTTGAAATTGAAAATAAGAATCTAATGCCTGTTTACTTACAGTGATTGATTTTATTTTTTACTTAATCACTTAAATAAATAATTATGAAAACAGGTACAGTAAAATGGTTTAATGCTCAAAAAGGATTCGGATTTGTTATTTTCGAAGGTAAAGATGTGTTCGTACATTTTAAAGATGTAGAAGGTGGCGTAAATGGAATTAAGGATAATGACGATGTTGAATTTGAAATTGAACAAGGTAAAAAAGGTCCGCAAGCAGTAAATGTGAAAAAAGTTTAATAGAAACTTTAAAAAAAATTATTCAACAAAAAAGCCTCTTAATTAAGAGGCTTTTTTGTTGAGATAATTTAAACTATCCTAAGTATGATTTCAAAATCTTACTTCTAGAAGTATGTCTTAAGCGTTGTAAGGCTTTATCTTTAATCTGACGAACTCTTTCTCTTGTTAAGTTAAACTTCTCTCCAATCTCTTCTAAAGAAAGTGGGTGATTGGTACTTAATCCGAAAAACAATACGATGATTTCTCTTTCTCTTTCAGTTAGCGTAGACAAAGATCTTTTAATTTCTTCTGATAAAGATTCATCAATTAACATACTATCTGTATCTGGATTATCATTTTCCAGTACATCTAATAGGGTATTTTCTTCCCCTTGTACAAAAGGAGCGTCCATTGAAACATGACGGCCAGAGTTACTTAATGTATCAGATATTTTCTCAACAGTTGTTTCTAAAGTATCTGCTAATTCTTCTGGTGAAGGTTCTCTTTCAAACTCTTGCTCTAGTCTGGAAAATGCTTTACTAATTTTACTTAAAGACCCTACTTGGTTAAGCGGCAAACGTACGATACGTGATTGTTCCGCGATGGCTTGTAAAATTGACTGGCGAATCCACCAAACTGCATAAGAGATAAATTTGAAACCTTTTGTTTCATCAAATCTTTTTGCGGCTTTAATTAAACCTAAATTTCCCTCGTTAATTAAGTCTCCGAGGGTAAGACCTTGATTTTGGTATTGTTTTGCTACGGAAACAACGAAACGTAAATTTGTTTTTGTTAGACGTTCTAGAGCGGCTTGATCACCTTCTCTGATTTTTTGTGCCAGGATAACTTCCTCTTCGGCGGTGATTAGATCAACTTTTCCAATTTCGTGAAGGTATTTATCTAAAGATTGTGATTCACGATTGGTAATGGATTGCGTAATCTTGAGTTGTCTCATTTATTATTGATATGTGTAAAGCGCTATATGATATTCAAAGTCTGCAAAGTTAAGAAACTTTGATTTAATTTAAAGGTTTTATAACGTTAATTGTGTGAAAATGTTGGACTTATTTTGATAAAATTGATATTAAATAGACTTTAATTTAACCTCAAAAATCAAGCCATCTTTAGTGTTTAGCTAATTATCTTTAAAAATAGAGAATTAATAATTATGTTAAACTTTCTAAAGAAAACGCATCTTTTAATTTTATCCCCTTTTCGGTCATTTGCAAGGTACAACATTCGTTAATTGGATCGTGTTCTAAAATTAAGATGTAATTCCTTTCTTCAGCTTCTTTTAAAAATGCTGCTTTCTCATCCAAAGTTTTTAAAGGAAACATATCATAAGACATCACAAAGGGTAGGGGGATATGACCAACGGAAGGCAACAAGTCGGCCATATAAACTAATGTTTGTCCATTGAAATTAATTTGAGGAAGCATCATCGCTTCGGTATGCCCATAAGCAAAGCGAACTTTTATATTCGTACTAAACTGAAATCCATCTTCATTAGGGATGAATTTTAATTGACCGCTTTCTTGAATAGGTAAGATATTCTCTTTTAAAAAGGATGCCTTTTCTCTTTGATTGGGATGAATTGCCCAGTCCCAATGTTTTTGGTTACTCCAATAGGTAGCATTTTTAAATGCAGGTTTTAAAACTCCGTTTTCTTCAATTATTGCTCCACCGCAATGGTCAAAATGTAAATGGGTTAAAAAAACATCAGTAATATCATTATTTGAAAATCCTGCTTTAATAATGGATTGCCCTAAGCTATCGTCGCCATGTAAATAATAATGACTGAAAAATTTTTCATCTTGTTTGTTACCGATACCAGTATCTACTAAAATTAACCGATCGTCATCCTCAATTAAAAGACACCGCAATGCCCAAGTGCAAAGATTGTTTTCATCTGCAGGATTCGTTTTATTCCATAATACTTTTGGAACCACACCAAACATTGCGCCTCCATCTAGCTTAAAAAAACCAGTTTCAATTTTAAATAATCTCATTCTTTCCCTATTTCGTTGCTAATTTCTTTTATTGATTGATCCAGTTCTTCTGAGATAGATTTTATGTTTTTCATAATATAGTTTAAATCAGCGTCATTATTATCATTAAATTCCAATAGGTTCACTAATCCAAGAATTGTAGATAAATGTTTTCTTACACTATGCGAATTTAAAAAGGCAATATCTTTTAATTTTTTTTCTTGTCTTTTTAACTGTTCAATATTTTTTAACAGTTCTTCGTTTTTTTGTGCAATGTCTTTAGTTCCCTGTTTAATCAATTTATCTAAATTATTTTAAACGATAGAAATAATTTAG
>JBKJLB010000008.1:0-6244 GCA_046597075.1 Pelobium sp. | reverse complement strand
GAAATAGCAACTGAAGAAGTGGTAGAAGTACCTGCTGCAGAAGTTGCTATTTCAACTTCTGCAGCAGGTACTTCTACCACTTCTTCAGTTGCTATTTCAACTTCTGCAGCAGGTACTTCTACTACTTCTTCAGTGGTTACTTCAGCTTCTGAAGCAGATTCTTCAACCACTTCTTCAGTTGCTACTTCAGCTTCAGCTACCGGCTCTTCTTCAACAACTGGTGCATTTTTAGCTTCTAAAGCAGCAGCCATCGCTTCTTTTTTCTTAGTCTCAGCTTCTAAAGCAGCTTTTTTATCAGCGTCTTTTTTAGACAATAAACCATCTTTTTTAGACTGGATTTTACCGTCTTTACTTTCTAACCAAGCAGTGAATTTAGCCTCAGCTTGTTCTTGCGTTAAAGCACCTTTAGTAACACCACCATTTAAATGGTTTTTGTAAAGCACACCTTTGTAAGAAAGAATTGCTTTTGCAGTGTCAGTTGGAGTTGCTCCTGTACTTACCCAATCTACAGCTTTATCGAAGTTTAGGTCGATGGTTGCAGGGTTGGTGTTTGGATTGTAAGATCCTAATCTTTCGATGAATTTACCATCTCTCGGAGATCTTGCATCCGCTACCACGATATAGTAAAAAGGTCTTCCTTTTTTACCGTGTCTTTGTAATCTAATTTTAGTTGCCATTTTTTAATACATTAAAGTTTGCAATACCCCTCTTACTCGAAAAGGGACGCAAACTTACGATTTTAGATTCGTAAATGTATATAAATCAGAAAAGTATTTTTTATGGTGGATTCAAAAAATTATTTCTCCTTAGTTGTGATTTATAAAGTGCTTTAAGAAAAGGTTGATTTTGAAGGACAAGCTTTAGGAAAAATTGTTCCAATAGTGTAATCATCATTCAACCCATATTTTTGTAACATTTTCTGGTTTTTATAATCAAAATATAAAACCAAAAGAAAATGATTATTACAACAACGCACAACATCGAAGGAAAAAAAATTACTAAGTATTTAGGTTTGGTCACAGGAGAAGCTATTATAGGCGCTAATTTTGTAAAAGACTTTTTAGCAAACATTAGAGACATTGTAGGAGGTAGAGCTGGTTCATACGAAGAAGGTTTGAGAGAGGCAAAAAATATCGCACTTGCAGAAATGCAGGAATACGCCATTCGTTTGGGAGCTAATGCCATAGTTGGAGTTGATTTAGATTACGAAACAATGGGTGGCACAGGTAGTATGCTGATGGTATCTGCAAGTGGAACAGCTGTTTTTGTAGATTAAATTTAATTCCAATTAAATTTAAAATTTACGATTGTTAAGGTAATAATAAACGGTATTGTTATTTTAGAATCGTGAATAAACCAAAAGTTTTAATTACCGGAGCTAGTAAGGGTTTGGGTTTAGCCATTGCTAAAAGGCTTAACAAAGATTACTGTTTAATTTTGCATGCTTCAAAAGAGGAAAACATAAAAGATTTTAAAGGGGAGGGTAACTTTATTTTAGCGGCAGATTTATCTAATTCAGAAGAGCTAAAAGAATTTTGTAAAAAGTTGAAATCAGAGCATGGTGACCATCTGTATGCTGTGATCAATAATGCTGGAGTTTCACTAGATAAGCCCCTACTTTTTCAACCTGAAAAAGATATTGATATCATGATGATGGTTAATTTAAAAGCACCAATCATGGTTTCTAAAACTGCTATGAAAATTTTTGGGCTTAATGGAAAAGGAATAATCATCAATGTAAGTTCTTGCGTTGCCGAAACTGGTAATGCCTTTCAATCTGTTTATGCAGCAACAAAAGCTGGACTTATTGCTTTTTCTAAATCCTTAGCTAAGGAAGCCGCTGCACTATACCAAGATCATTCGATAAGAATATTAAGTATATCTCCAGGATTTATTAAAACCTCGATGACAGACGCTATTCCAGAATCTGAGAAGGATAAGTATCTTAAAATGATTCCATCACAAAGGTTTGGCAAACCAGATGAAATAGCTGATTTAGTAGCTTTTTTACTTTCTGATAATGCGAGCTATATAAATGGAAGTAATATTGATATAAATGGAGGTCTTTTTTAAATGGAAAACTTAATTGGAATTTCGCCAGATCAACTACTATTACATGGCCCAACAAAAAGACTCTTAGATGCTTATCATTGGCATCAGCCTGATTTTGGGATTGTGGCTAGTTATACTCCAAA
Source organism: Pelobium sp. (assembly GCA_046597075.1). Classification (GTDB taxonomy): domain Bacteria; phylum Bacteroidota; class Bacteroidia; order Sphingobacteriales; family Sphingobacteriaceae; genus Pseudopedobacter. Next base: position 4,049 of record JBKJLB010000008.1, on the reverse strand, counting down.
AGAAAGAGATGTAATTGACCATTTTGGACTTTTTAGAGGGGTTGACCAAGTAGAGGCCTTTGCACAAGCAACCATAGTTTCCTGCGCAACTTTTAAGGAATGTAAAAAGCAGAAATGTTCTCCTCTTGAGTTGAAAGATAAATTCATTCCGGCTTTCATCAGTATAGGGAATGTAAACTTTCATCATTATTTGGAAGAGGGCGAAACTTTCATCAGCATAGGTATTATCAAATTTTATAAATTCAGACAAATGGTTTGTGATGGAAGAATTTATAAAACACCAAAAGGTTTAGATTTAGATTCCTATTTTAGTGACTTTCATCAGGATGAAGTTTTAGGGTATCAATTAAATGAAGATTTTAAATTGGTTGCAGAGTTGAACGACGTCACTGGTAGGGCATTAAAAAGAGAGGCATTTGATAGAACTTAATTAAAATGCTTTTAGTAATAGATTTATAAGAAAATGGAAAGACAAGAAATTATAACAGGTTTAGTAGATATTTTAAAAACGATCCGAAGTATCGATCAGGAAAAATTAGCCAATGTAACAGAAGAGACCGACTTCATAGCAGATTTGAGTACACCTTCTACAGAGATGATAAATATCGCTGCCAAGGCAGAGCAGAAATTTGATGTTGAATTTGATGATGATGATATTGATGATTTAGGTTCTAAAGTAAAAGACATTGTTGATTTGATTATTGCCACGAAAGAAAGAGGTTAATATGCAGTTCATTGGAAGAAAAGTTGCGGTTGTTGGCATGGGGGGTGCATTTCCTACCTGTAAAAACCTTGGTGAGTTTAGTCAGAAGCTTTTCTCCAACCAAAGCTTAATCCGTAATTGGGATAAAGCCATTGCTTTTGAAAAAAAAATCCGTTCCAATGTCTCTGGTTTTATTACCGAGGAGGAGATGGATTTAGAAATTATTCAATCCTCACTATTAGAGGGTTATCCAGAAACTTACGTGGATAAGCTTAACCGTATAGCTCCTGGGAATTTAGCTACTGCAGATGTAGGTAGTATTTGGGCAATGTTAGGCTCTTTGGATGCTATTAAAATGGCAGGTTGGGAAGATAGTGAAACCCAATCTGAGCAAACAGGAGTGGTGATTGGCTCAGGAGGTGCAGGTCATGAAGTTTTAAGACACGCTTGGCATAATTTTTTTGAAAGGGGTGCTAAAACACGTTTAGTAGGTTCTCATGCTGTAGACAGAGCTATGGTTTACCGTGATGCGGCAAATGTATCTTGCTTGATAAAAAGTAAGGGGGTTTGTGAATCTATCGGTTCTGCTTGTGCAACAGGTTTAGGGAATATTGGCTATGCATTTCGTCTCATCAAATTTGGTTTACAAGATCGCGTAATTGCTGGAGGCGTTGAGGGAACTTCCCTAGAAACTTTTATAGGTTTTGATGCTATGCAGGTTTTGAGCCGTGGTTTTAGTCCACAGGAAAGTTCACGACCTTTTGACCTTAACCGTAATGGATTTGTTTGTTCTTTTGGCGGCGGCATTGTTGCTTTAGAAGAATATGAGCTTGCAAAAGCGAGAGGTGCGAAAATTTTAGGAATAATTGATGATTATTTTAACAATTCTGACGGTGATGGGGATATGTTCTATCCTTCTTTTGCAGGGCAGAAAAGATTGTGGAAAGGTTTACTAACAAATGACTCAAGAAAACCTGATGTAGTGAAAGTTCACGGAACCTCAACACCAGCAGGTGATGCCATTGAATTGTTAAGTGTTGTAGATACTTTAGGAGAAAATGATTATCATATATCGGCTCCAAAATCACAGTTTGGACATATGCTGGGAGCTGCAGGTGCAGTTGAATTTATTACAGCATTACTGATGCTAGAGCACCAAAAAGTCCTTCCCTGCCTCAATTCGAACGATTTAAATCCTGAACCAGAGAGCTTTCAAAAAACAGTTAACTGGCAAGGGCCTAAAAAACCTTTAGCAGCTTTTAGAGATTTATTACCACGTGAGAGTTTTAATAAAGAAATCAATAAAATAGCTTGTTTAAATTATGGTTTTGGGGGTACTAACAGTGCAATCTCTATTTCAAAAGATATTTAAATGATCGATAACACCAATAAAGTAGCTGTTATTTTTGGCGTAAGAAATGAAAGTTCTATTGCTTGGGATATTGCCTTAAAACTTCATGCATCTGGATGCAAAGTAGCTTTGTCATACGTTGCCGACACCAAAGATGAGCTATTGTATTTAATGGATAAAGCTGGAATGGATAGCCAATTCTCTGGAGAAGTAGATGTTAGGAATGAAGCACAAATCACTTCCTTCATCCAAAATATTCATTCTAACTTAGGGCTTATAAATTATATTTTACACGGGGTGGCTTATGGCAGTCAGCAAGTAATGTGTTACAGCACTCCAGGAAGTACTGAGCCCTCACCTTCTTATTTAGATATTCCATTCGAAGATTTAATGGATGCTTTTAACATCAGCGCCTACTCTTTATTACGTATTTGCAGGGTTGCAAAACCATATTTAGCGAAAAACGCATCTGTGCTTACGTTAACCTATAATGCATCACAAAGAGTTTTCCCTGGTTATGCCGGGATGGGAATTAACAAAGCAGCTTTAGAGAATATTGTTTTATACCTTGCTAACCACTTTAGAACAGAGCAAGTTAGGGTAAATGCTATTTCTGCGGGTTTAGTGATGACCACATCTGCAGGTGGAATTAGTGGAGTAAGAACATTGAGAAAGATAGGTAAAGTTACTGCTCCTCTTGGAAATATTACTGCAGGAGATGTGGGTGATGCTGCGCTCTATTATTTCTCAGATCTTTCGAAAAAAGTAACAGGCAATATTCATTTTGTGGATGGTGGTTTTAACATCATGGGGGTTACTGGTGATGGAGAATAAATTGCTAGAAACTGTCCAAAAAACCATTAAAGAAGAAAAATTTACTGTAGGAAACGACCTTATTTTTCTTCCTGATTTTCAGAAATCGTTTACAGATTTGTTTAAAAACAAAGTTTATACAGTAGTAGAACAAGCTTATTGTGATTCTTTTGATGAACCCATTTTACGTTATGCCTCTACTTGGGCGGCTAAGGAAGCGGTTTACAAAGCCATTAAGCAAATCAATCCACAAAGCTTAGGCTGGAAAAAAATAGAAATTTTAAGAGATAAAATAGCTGGAAAGCCAGAAGTTAAAATTCACCAAAAAAGTTCTTATAAAATCAGTTTAACTATTTCCCACGATGGGGAGTACGTTTGGGCTGTAGCGTTTATAAAATCCTAATTTATGACTCATCATCACTTCAATCATTCTTTAGCAACGCTCAGTTACTATAAATTTGGTAAAGGTGAACAGGTGATGTTGTGTTTTCATGGGTACGGGATGCATGGAAAGCAGTTTAAAGTTTTGGAGAATCAGCTCGGTAATAAATATACCTTTTATGGGTTTGATTTATTTTTCCACAAGGAAACCAAACTGAAAGACGAAAGTTTAAAAACGGTTAAAAAAGGAATTACAAAAAAAGAATTGTCAGCTTTCATTTCAGATTTTTGCGAACATCAAAAAATTCAAAGATGCTCGGTTCTCTCTTATTCTATGGGCACACATTATGCCACTGCTTTTACTGAAGAAATGCCTGAAAGAATTGATGAATACATTGTGGTGGCACCATCCTCATTAAACCCTGGCAAGCTCGTCAGTTTTTTCAGTCTAAACAAAATTGGGAATAAGCTATTGGAAAAATTGGTTTTGAGTGAGAAAGCACTCGTTAGAATGCTCAAGATAACACGTAGATTGCGCTTTGTTGATGATATTGGATATGGTATTTTGTTGAAGGAAATTAGCACACATGAGTTACGTTTCAGTTTTTATGCCTGTATTACCTATTTACGCTTTTTAACTACCGATGAAGACAAACTTTTGAAAGCCTTGAAAGAGCACACTATCAAGCCTATTTTTATATTTGGGAAAAGAGATAAAATGTACCAACCAAAAATAGGGGATTCGTTTCTAGCGAAGCTGAACAATGTCAAAGTACTAGTGTTGGATGAAAATCATGAAAT
>JBKJLB010000001.1:0-3509 GCA_046597075.1 Pelobium sp. | reverse complement strand
TCCCATTTTTCTTAAATCCCACGAAAGTTTTGCTTCCATTTTCAAAGCCGCTTCTCGGTTCATTTTGATTTGATTGATTTCATTGTACAATGAAGGCCTCAAGTACAAACCATATTTCCATGGATAGTAGGAAGATAAATCGTGCCCTTTTGCATTTTTGTATGCAGTTTTATGTTGTAAAAAACGTTCCTCCGGAGTTTTAGCTGTCATACCTACATAAAGACATTGAAGCACTCCATTGAACTGTGGATTTGCAGCGCGAAATTTCCAGTTTTCGGAGAAAACTTTTTTGGAGAGTTCGATGACGTAGACTTTGTGTGACATTGCTTTGTCTGATCTTTTACGAAGCTTTACTATCTAGGTTGTGAAAAATTACTGATCATCTTGAAGATAACGCAAGTGAATGTAAGAAATTGTAATTCGTAATACTCAATTTCTTACCAAGACTTCAAATTTTCGAATTTAATAGCTGAAATAAAAATTTGGCGAAAAATATTCAATAAATAAATGTGCATTATGCAAACATATTTATTCTGCTAAAAATTTCCTTGAATAGTTCAACAAAGGATAAATATAATCACAGGCAGGCAAGCTTTTTGTTTCAAAAGGTTTTTGATTGTAAATTCTCGAATCAATAGCAATCCTTCCGGTAAGATCAATAACTGTATATTGTGCGAAAGGAATGGAAGATGGTAATACAACTTCTATGGGTTTTGGATAAACAATTACATTTATTCCTGATGTAGAAATCCGCATTTAATTATCCATCATATTTTGGTTGTAAATATTTTAAGTCAGGTGTAAATTTGAAGAATTAATTAATTGGATTTCAAATGCACGAATAGATTTGAAATGTGCGACGAAATCAAAATCTTCAATTATTAATAATCGATAGTATGATAAAAAATCTGGATGAAACTATTTATGTGAAGTCAAAGGAACTTCATCAATTGTGAAAGAGATTTTCAATCTCATTCCGATAGCAATGGAAAAGGCAGAAGAGGAAGATCAAAAGAGTTTTGAAGAAATGATGCGGGAGTTTTATGTTGAAGAAGATGAATCTAGCACCTCGCGGGAATGATGGACGAGTTTTGTTAGTGCAATTTGAGTTGCTTTTAATTTTATGTAAAAACAGCATTCAGCGTGTAACAGAAACAAAAAAGCCCCATTCTTGCGAAATGAGGCCTGGTAGCTTCTACAGCTATGAAGAAATTGAATAGTCAGTCCATTAATCTTTTTTCTAACCAAATCTCCATCGAGCGGATTAAAATCTTTATTTTGGCCTTGAAATCTCTACACTCGTACTGTCACCGGATATTTTTACATTATTTTTTGTCGATCCATCTTTGTTTTCAACGCTGACTCCGTTTTCATTCATTTTGATAGTTGTGCCTTCTTTTTGTGATGGTGGGTCAACTACTACAGTTTTAGTTTCCTCACTGGCAGCCGGGGCAGGAGCAGGAGTTGATTCAACAGGTTCCTTAGTTTCAGTTTTGTTGTTGCACGAAGCAAATGCCAACATTGTCAGAGCTCCGAATAAAATGAGATTTTTTTTCATATGTATTTTTTTAGGTAAATATTTTTCTTTAAAAATAATAAATAATTAGATTTGATAATTTGGCATTAATTTTAGTTATCAAAGCTAAACAAAATTTAGTTACTTCGGCGGATAATTATAAGTTGGTTTGAGTTTTTGGTTATTTATCCACTTTTTAGTTTATTGTTTAACGATTTATTCCTCTTAATAGTATTTGGCTGCTCCTAGTACAATATTCTAAATACCGCTCTACAACAATATTAAATTTAATTCTTGATTTTGCATCTTACTTGTCTGTCCGATAATTGTTCGGATGGGTCCATTTTCTTTTTCCCTGCGAGAATATATGTGCGCTTACAGGTGCATTGGGAGATAGGAAGAGATTGGAAAACATTATCGATTCGTTGTTGCAGTTAAAATGTCTGAACCGGGATTTGTATGATTTGTAGATTGCACTGATTTTAAACACTCCTCGGATAACGCAAAACCTGAAATCCTAAAATCAGACAAATCCCAGTTCAGACAGTGTGTATGTAATTTGACATCGGGAATTTTCTCTTTAGTAGAATATTCTAATAAAATCACCTGCAAACAAAGGTTGTGAGGAAGAACGATTTATAAGAAATTTGTTGAATGATTAGCGAAGTGTATAAATTTTCAGAGTTAACGGGAAGGATAATTGGTAGTTTGAAATGAATCTTTTGAAAGGGCAAATAGTTGAGTGGAGAGAAAAAATCTTTTTAGACCATGGAAAGAATGCAATCTTTTGTGGAGAGCGAACGAATACCGGCCTGATAATTAAAGAAAGCTACGGTGACAAAAGAGGCCAGCACACCTTTACGATATTGATTCAGGCAAGTACGGGTTATCAGGCATTATTGGTTGGAAAAAATGTTTGCAGAAAAGGCCGTAATGTTTACAGGACAGCTAAGATCATAAAAGATGTAGATCAAAAAATTAAAACGGAATTAGCCATTGAAAAGTCTAAAAGGGCAATGGATGCGAAGCAGAGAAAATATAAGAACTGGAGCGATGAAGAGAAAACGAATAAGTTTAAAAAAATCCCATCTGGTGGATTAAAAAGTAATGTGGATTAAATGTTTTTTTGCAATTCCGAATTTGATAAATAGATTAACAATTTTATTTCCTCAAAAACCTTACACAGTGAAGGCAGTGGCTATACATTAGAGAAAGGGAAAAGATAAAGCTTTAATAATTTTAAGCCAATCTCCTTTTTAATTCATCAATCGATTTTGTAAGCGCAATTATTTCTTTTTTTAATTCTTTTACATCTTTTGCTCCTGCTACAGGTGCATCTTTTTCTTCGGCGTCGCGACCAATAAAAAAGGTGGCAAAAGTAGCAGTGACATATCCAAAAATACTATAACCAAAAACCGCAATTAAGAAGGCAAGTCCCCTTCCTTCGGGTGTGGAAGGGTTGTACTCATTACCTGCTGTAATAACTCTCATAGCGGTCCACCACAAAGCCATACCATAAGTATCAAAACCTGCATTTGGATTTTCAAACGCATACATACCGGCTGCACCTGCAAATGTTACAATAAGTGAAATCATAATAACATATCCAAAGGCTCTTCGTTTCATTGTTGCCCCCAAGCTCTTCATACTTCTGTTGAAAGAAGAAACGATACGCACAAGCCTGATACTTCGCAACAATCGAATAAATCTAAAAATACGGAAGATTCTTAGAGCAGGAATAACAAGGGATATAGCTGTTAACCAGTTCTTCTTAAAAAAATCAATTTTAACCGGCGCTAAAATAAATTTAATAAGAAAATCAATGATAAATATAATCCAGATTGTTATGCTCGCATATTCAAGTGGGTTATTTAAACCCCATATCAATTCAACAACCAATAGAGCAAGCCATACAAAGCCTAAGAAAATCATTGGGCCTTCTAAAAGTTTTTCTATTGAATTTAGCAGTTTTTTTCTTTCGTTAATTAATTGC
>JBKJLB010000277.1:0-6376 GCA_046597075.1 Pelobium sp. | reverse complement strand
CTTCATAAATCTGAGTGATTTTTGCATCACGCATTAGGCGTTCTACATGAAATTCTTTTACAAAGCCGTAACCTCCATGAATTTGTACTGCCTCAACAGTAGTTTTCATAGCCACTTCAGATGCGAATAATTTAGCCATAGAACTTGCTTGTGCATAAGGTAATCCTTGATCTTTAAGCCACGCAGCTTTTAAAACCATTAATCTTGCGGCCTCAATTTCAGTAGCCATGTCTGCCAATTTAAAAGCAATAACTTGATGCTCTGATATAGGCTTTCCAAAAGTTTTACGCTCTTTAGCATATTGCGTTGCTAATTCAAAAGCTCCAGATGCAATACCTAAAGCTTGTGCGGCAATTCCAATTCTTCCACCTTCTAAAGTTTTCATGGCAAATTTAAAACCGAAACCATCTTTACCAATTCTGTTCTCTTTAGGAACTTTAACATCAGTAAACATCAAAGAATGTGTGTCAGAGCCACGAATTCCTAATTTATTTTCTTTAAGGCCAACAGTAAAACCCTCCATACCTTTTTCGACAATCAAAGCATTAATACCTTTGTGTCCTTTTTCTGGATGAGTTTGCGCAATAACTAAGTAAGTAGAAGCAGAATTACCATTTGTAATCCAGTTTTTAGTGCCATTCAACAAATAATAATCACCCATATCTTGGGCAGTGGTGTGCTGTGAAGTTGCATCAGAACCAGCTTCTGGCTCAGATAAACAAAAGGCACCAATTTTTTCGCCTGATGCTAGTGGGTTTAAATATTTTTCTTTCTGCTCTTCACTTCCATATTCTTCCAAACCATAACAAACCAAAGAATTATTTACAGAAACAACTACCGAAGCTGATGCGTCGATTTTCGAAAGCTCCTCCATTACCAAGACGTAAGAAATAACGTCCATCCCAGAACCATTATACTTTGGATCAACCATCATACCCATAAACCCAAGTTCACCCAACTTTTTTATTTGCTCTGCTGGGAATTTTTGGTGTTCATCTCTTTCTATTACACCGGGTTTAAGTTCTGATTGGGCAAAATCCCTTGCCGCTTGCTGAATCATTAAATGTTCTTCCGTAAATTGAAATTGCATATGCTATTAAGTAATAATTGAGAAAATAAGTTTAATTAATTGGGCGTTTCCCAGATGGCTATCGAGGCGAGCTTTATGCTTTTATTACTTCTGGCGTTAATAGAAGCTAATATGTGCTATAATCCCTAACGCATTATTTTGAGTTTAAGCAAATAGGAAGTCTTCAAAAAATCAAAAACTCCCTATTTACTAAACCCTAAACATCCAAATATAAGGGAATTTATTATGCAAGCATAGTAATATTTGTAAAATTATTGATGAGCTTTTAAAATCTTTTGCTCTATTAATGATGTGGAGTATCCAGCCAAGAATTCAATCGTCTTTACTTCACCCCCATTTGCTAAAACTTCTTTAGCTCCAACAATTTGATCAATAGAGTAATCAGCTCCTTTCACCAAAACATTAGGTAAAATATTAGAGATTAAATTGATGGGAGTTTGTTCATCAAACAAAATTACAGCATCAACAAAAAAGAAAGCTGCAAGAATGCCAGCTCTTGAAATTTCTTGATTAATTGGGCGAGTTACACCTTTTAGTCTTTGCGTAGAAGCATCAGAATTTAAACCTACAATTAGCTTTGTTCCTAAATCTGCCGCTTTAGACAAATAATCTACATGGCCTAAATGAATAATATCAAAGCATCCGTTTGTGAAAATCAATTTTTGGTTTTCTGCTTTCCAGATTTCTTTTTGATTTTCAAATTCAGTAACAGAGCGATATATTTTTTTTTGAACAACTTCAAGATTTTGTAGCATATTTTTCTTTTTTTGGCCGATTGAACATCCCCATTATAAAAGCTAAAATACCAAAAATAATCACTAACAAAGTTTGGGAAGCATGAATGATTGTAGCATATACTAAAGCTATTTCTGCATTAATATTTAATAAAACCAAACATTGAGAAACCATAAAATGACACGCTCCAATGCCCCCTTGTATAGGAGCAATCATACCAAAGCTACCAGCAATCACCGTTAAAAGTGCATCTGCAAAATTAAGTTCAATAGTTTCTTGCAACATTTTAAAACCAAAATAAGAAGAAGCTATGTACAAACACCAAATTACAATTGTGTAAAAAGTGAATAAAAATGGCTGTTTCATATTTTTTAAACTTAACAACCCATCTTTTAATTGAATAATAAAGCCCTTTATTTTAATCGATAATGCTGTTTTTGAAGTGAAAATTTTGTAGACTATAAAAATCGAAATCAGTAATAGTATGAATACCAATATTAGGATATATGATTTAGAAAGTAGTAAGTCGATCAGTTGTAGTCTTTCAGTAAATTGTAGAATGATTTTGAAATACAGTCCTAAACCTATCAAAACAATAATTCCTAAGGCGACTAAATCTATGATTCTTTCTGTAATTACGGTTCCAATTAATGATAGTGTACTTAATTTTTCTTTTCTGGATAGCCAAGCGCATCTTGCAATTTCGCCAGCTCTTGGCAAAACTAAATTCATCAAATACCCAATCATGAGGGCGTTAAAAACATTAATCGTTGAAGGCTTACCTTGTTCTAAAGGCGCTATTAATAGTTTCCATCTTAAAGCCCTTAGATAATGGGCAAGTAAAACTGTAATTGAAGAAATAACAATCCAACTTTTTTTGGTTTTGTTTAAATCATCAATAAAATTAGAATGGTATTGAGTTTTAAAAAGATAATAGGTAATTGCTAAGCCAAAAAGCAAAAATAGTGTGTATTTAAAAACACTTAAGAGGCTTATTTTCAATATATTAATTAATTAAACGATTATTTTCATCTGGAAAAACTAAAATAGGTTCAAATTTTTTGGCCTCTTCCATTTCCATATGAGCATACGAAACTATGATCACAATATCGCCAATTTGCGCTAGACGAGCACAAGAACCATTCAAGCAAATTGTTCCACTTCCACGCTCCCCTTTAATAATATAAGTTTCAAATCTTGCGCCGTTATTGTTATTTACTACCTGCACCTTTTCATTCGGAATCATGTTTGCGGCATCTATCAGATCTTCATCTATAGTTATGCTACCCACATAATTCAACTCAGATTGAGTAACTTTTACTCGATGAATTTTAGATTTTAAAACTTCTATAATCATGTTGCAAATTTAGAAATACTTATCAAAAATATGGTTAAAAAAGGAACATATTATCTATTAACCTGGTTTCACCCACCATGCAAGCAACCAAGGCAATCGCTTTCTGATTACCCTTTTGGTGTATTTCTTCTAAGGTTATTGGATTACAGATTTTGAGATATTCTAAAGCTAAGTCTTTATCATCTGCATAAAATGCTTTTGCTTTATTCAAAAGCTGATCAATAGGTTCATCACGAAAATTTAAACTGATAAACTCTAATGATTTAAAAATCACTAATGATTTCTTTCGTTCAAATGTGCTTAACCTGATGTTTCGAGAGCTCATTGCTAAACCATCTTCTTCTCTTATTATTGGACAGGCTATTAAATCTATTTTCAAGTTTAAGTCTTGATTCATTTTACTAATTACCAAAAATTGCTGATAATCCTTTTGTCCAAAAAATGCTTTATCTGGCTTTATCAAATCAAATAGTTTGAAAACAATTTGAGTGACGCCTTGATAGTGCCCAGGTCTAAATTCACCCTCTAAGACCCAATTTAATGGCCCAACTTCATAATCCCATTTATCCGTTTCTGAGTACATTTCGTAAACTTCAGGAATAAATAAAACATCACAACCTACACTTTCTAAAAGTTGAATATCCCTTTCTAAAGGCTTTGGATATTTCTCTAAGTCGGTAATGTTGTTAAACTGGGTAGGGTTTACGAAAATACTAACGATTGTGAGATTACACTTTTCTTTAGATTGCTCCACTAAAGATAAATGCCCATCATGGAGGGCGCCCATAGTTGGCACCAATCCGATTTTTATTTCTTGATTTCTGACAGCTGATAAGAACTCGCTAATCGCAAACTTGGTTTTAAATATCTTCAAAAGAAAATGAATTTTAGGGCGCTAAATTGTATAAATACTTACTAATAAACAAAAAGCATTTGCATTAATGATTGATAATTCATAAGTTTTTTCTTATATTTGCCTCTCTAAAAATACTTCTTAACAAAAACTTAACACAGATTAGGAGATGGGAAAAACCAAGCTTTTGTTTATCACACATGAAATGTCACCATTTCTTGAATTAACAAAAATTTCTAAGATAACCAGACAATTACCACAAGCTATGCAGGAAAAAGGATTCGAAATTAGAATTCTTATGCCCAGATTTGGTAATATTAACGAAAGAAGAAACAGACTTCATGAAGTAATCAGGCTATCAGGAATGAACATTATTATAGATGAAACTGATAATCCATTGATTATTAAAGTTGCTTCTATCCCTGCTGCAAGAATGCAGGTTTATTTTTTAGATAACGAAGACTACTTCCACAGAAAGTATGTTTTTAATGATGCTAAAGGAAAATTCTATGCAGACAATGATGAAAGAGCTATTTTCTTTTGTAAAGGTGCTTTAGAAACAGTTAAAAAGTTAGGATGGGCTCCAGATATTGTTCATTGCCATGGTTGGATGAGTTCATTAATTCCAGCTTATTTAAAAACTAACTACAAAGACGACCCCACCTTTAAAGACTCTAAAGTTGTATACTCTATCTACAATAATAGCTTCTCTAATTCTTTAGGTGATAACTTCATTAACAAGGCTTTAATAAAAGGAATGCAAGAAAAAGATATTGAAGAATATCAAGAAGCAACACATTTAGCACTCAATAAAGCAGCAATTAAATATACCGATGGTATTGTGATTGGCGATGATCAGGTAGATGAAGAACTGTTAAACTTTGTTAAAAAATCAGAAAAAGCAGTTTTAGATTATGATTCTACATTAGATTTGGAAAATTATTACAATTTTTACCAAGAAATCGCGTCTGATGTATTAGTCTCAGTTGCTTAACTATTGAAAGAACACATATGAAATTCATAAAATCAGGCTTATTAACTTTGTTAGTAAGTCTTTTTATTTTAGGTGGTTGTAAAAACCCCTCCCAAATTGGTTTAGACATTGATCCTAACTTAGATTTAAATTCTACTCTAGTTGATACCAGTACAGTTATCACTAAACTTCTTAAAGAAGATAGTGTGGTATCAAACTTTACTAGTAATAGTGTTTTAGGATATTTTAAAGATCCTGTCTTCGGTACAACTACCAGTAATATTGCAGTAGCCTTATTGGTTCCTTCTGCAAGCTCTACTTTTGGAAAAAACCCTACGTTAGACTCTGCAGTTTTGGTATTACCTTTCCTTGGCTTTTATGGAGACAGTATCAACACTACCTATAACTTAGAAGTACGACAACTTAATGAAGTTTTATACAATGAAACTAGCAAATCATACTACAACACTAAAAAATGGGCTGTTAAATCTGCATTAATAGGAACAAAGAGCTTTTTTGCTAAATATAAAGACAGTATAATTATTCAAGATATTATAGTCGGTAAAAAAGACACTGTTAAAAAGGTTATTCCGCAATTAAGGGTGAGATTAGACCCAACTTTTGTCAGAAATAATATTTTAAATCTTGACTCGGCTACAAGAGCCACAAATAAATCATTTAATAATTTCATAAAAGGCCTGTACATCTCCTTAAATAAAACATCAACTGGCAACAATGGTGGCTTATTTAGTTTTGATACTAACACGTCAGGTAGGTCGCGTCTTGAATTGTTTTATAAGTCGACTTCTACCACAGGAACTACAGACACTTTAAGTAAATCATTTAATATTGAAGGTTCTCAAGGTTTTGCTGCTTCCGAAATAACTTGGGATTTAAGTTCAACCCCGGTGAAAACGGAATTAGAATCTCCTACCCTAAATAATAGAACGCTTTATTTTAAAGGTTTAAACGGAACAAAAGTAAAAGTTGAATTTCCTTATTTGAGTAAAATAAAAGCATTAGGAAAGAACATTGCAATAAATAGAGCCGAGTTAGTTTTGAAGGTTGTAAACGGAACGGAAACGCCTTATCCTCCTATTGCTCAATTAAGAGTTTATAGATGGGACATTGCTAACAGGCCTCAGTTTATTCCAGATGAAAATCCTGGTGATCCAAGATTTATTGGTGCAGGATTTGTTGGTGGATTTTATGATAAAAAGAATACTGAGTACGTTTTTAACATGACAGGATATATCCAAGATCTTTTGAATGGTAAAACTAAAAACTTTGGAACTTTTTTAACTCCTACTGATTTCTCTAATGGTATTGCAACCATTAGCAAATTAGGAAGATCCGTTACTGGTGGAG
>JBKJLB010000242.1:0-3201 GCA_046597075.1 Pelobium sp. | reverse complement strand
AAAATGTCAAATATGGTGAAGGATTAAGCCATCAGACATTAAACAGTACTTCTTATTCAATCCTAGATTTAAAATTAGACGTTTATAAACCTGCTAATAATACTAAAAAGAAACCTGCCATATTGTTGATTCATGGAGGAGGATTTTCTGGTGGTGATAAAAGTGATGTTAACATTGTAAATCTTGCAAATTACTTCGCATCAAGAGGTTGGGTAGCTTTTTCAATCAATTATAGACTACAAGGTAATAAAGGTACTGTACCTACAGAATGGATTCAATATGCGCAAAATAATGTTCCTCTTTCAGATCAATCTCAATTCATGGCTACCTATCCAGCACATAGAGATTCAAAAGCAGCACTTAGATGGCTTATAGCAAATGCAGACAATTATAATATAGACACAAATTATATCACGGTGGGAGGAGGTTCTGCTGGTGCATACATAGCCACTACTTTGGGTATAACAAATACAACTGATTTTACAAATGAAATATCTGTAAAAGTCGACCCAACCTTGGCAACTACCAATATGGATAAGACTTACACAATAAAAACAATATTAGATTTTTGGGGTAGCGGTGCCACTGTTACTGCATTAAATAATATTTATGGATATCAACGTTTTGATCGTTCGGATGCACCAATAATGATTTCTCATGGTACTAACGACCCTACTGTAGCATATTCAGAAGCACTCGTGTTAAAGGATATTTACACTTCTACAGGTGTTGACTTTATACTATACACCTTAGAAAACAGAGGCCACGGTCCCTGGGACGCAATGGTAAATGGTAAAAAATTAGAAGAACTTGCATTTAATTTTATAGTGAAGCAACAAAAACTTATTGTGGAATAATTAAAAAAACAACAGCTATCAGCACCTATCCAAAAGCAGTAATTAATGCATCTTAAATCAATAAAAAAGGTGTATTTTTAATTAGCATAATCTTCTCTATAATTTAAATGTTTCGTTTGATGGTTAGTTAAACGAGTTGATGAGAGAAAAAATATCATTAGAAATTAGGCCAAGTAAAAAATTAATTATGAAATTTTATACTTCAATACCAAAAATTCTGGCTTCGTTTTATAAAATAGAATTGGCTAAATACCAAACTGAATACTCAAACGGAAATTTGAAAAATGCGTGGAATCATTTAGAAAGAGCCCACATAATCGGACAGAGATATCCATACAATCATACTTATGTTCATTGGAAAATGTTGCAATTTGGAATTAAGATTAAAAGTAGAAAAGAAGTTATAGGACAAATTCCTCGTCTGATTTTTGGTGGAATTAAGTCATTTGTTGGGAACATTCCGGTTGGAAATCCCGGAGGAGCTAATGTCCCTCCTTTAAAACCCTTTCCGATCGAAAAAGAGTTAGAAGACATTTTTATAAAAGCTGGAATTAATGACTAAAACCGACTCGATATCCGCATAAAGAACAAAGTGCAACTGGTAACTGATCAGTTTTTTTACACCTTTGAATAACCCTACATTTTAAGTAATTTTCAAATTGAATGTAATCCCCTCGTATGACCATATTGATTGTGCTTTCTTGCCTAGCCATTTTGATTTTATTGATTGCTGCTTTAAAATTTCATCCTTTTTTGGCATTCATTATCGTTTCCCTTTTGTTAGGTTGGTGGCTGGGCTTGCCTATTGAAAAGTTAACCACATCAGTTAAAAATGGTATTGGCGGCATGTTGGGCGAGCTGGTAGTTATCATTTGTTTGGGTGCCATGTTGGGTAAGCTAGTTGCCGAAACAGGAGCTGCACAACAAATATCTGATTCGCTAGTAAAAGCATTTGGAGAAAAGAGGTTGCAGTGGGCTATGATGCTTACGGGGCTTATTGTAGGTATTCCTTTGTTTTACAATGTAGGATTTGTATTACTTATTCCTTTGCTGTTTGCGATTATTCATCGTACCGGAAAGCCGGCTGTTTACATGGCTTTGCCCATGCTTGCTGCCCTTTCGGTCACTCATGGTTTTCTTCCTCCGCACCCCTCTCCTGTTGCTATTTCAGCACAAATGAATGCTAACTTAGGTAAAGTGCTTTTATATGGTATGGCTATTGCCTTGCCAGCCATTCTGTTGGCAGGCCCATTATTTGCCCGAACCGTAAAGAACATAAATGCTGCTCCCTTAAAAATATTTAAACCCCAAATAGTTGATGCCGACAAAATACCCGGAATATTCAACAGCTTTTTCACCGCACTATTACCCGCTGTTTTATTGATCTTTTTTTCTGTGGTTGTTTATCTTTTCAATCCGGTTGGCGTACTTTCAAATGTTTTAGCTTTTTGGGGCGACCCTATGATTGTCATGCTTTTATCGTTGTTATACGCAACTTATACGCTTGGCGTGATGAATGGTCACTCGGTTAAAAAAATTATGGGTTTCTACAGCGAAGCAATATCCGAGATTGCAATTATTTTATTAATCATTGCAGGGGCTGGTGCATTAAAGCAAGTGATGGTTGATAGTGGTGTAAGTACCGAAATTGGTAATCAGCTGGTAGGTTTATCGGTTAATCCTTTATTACTTGGCTGGTTGATGGCGGTTGTGATTAGACTTTGTGTGGGATCTGCAACGGTAGCTGGATTAACTGCTGCAGGCATTATGGCGCCAGTACTGCTTCAGTCGAACATTAGCCCCGAATTAATGGTATTATCAATAGGTGCTGGTAGCTTATTCTTTTCTCATGTCAACGATTCTGGATTCTGGATGTTTAAAGAATATTTCAACCTTTCAGTAAAAGATACAATAAAATCTTGGTCGGTGATGGAAACTATTGTTTCTGTTACTGGATTAATAGGCGTATTGTTACTTCAATTATTGCTAGCTTAAAATGGCGGAAGATTTTTTTGATTTGAGTCTTGATGCACTAGCTTTCAGTACTTTTCTCTTTCAATAGCTGAATTATATAAGTAGTAATTTCTTCCGGATTTTTGTCGACCTGTACCGAAATCGCATTTTTTGGAACTTCTAGCGTATCAAATTGCGAATGAAGTAATGTAGGCGACATAAAATGCCCAGCTCTGTGTTTCATCCTGTGAGATATTAATTCAAAATATCCGTTTAAAAATATCCAATCAGGGTCATTCAAATTCTCTGACGACATTTGCCTGCATTTTTCTTTTAAGGCAGAACAAGCAATGATAGCTCCTTTTTTTGCACTTTCTTCTTTAGCTAATTT
>JBKJLB010000130.1:0-5843 GCA_046597075.1 Pelobium sp. | reverse complement strand
CAATGTCGTACATCTTAGATAAACATGGGAAAATAATAGCTAAGAATTTAAGAGGTATTGAGCTGGAACAATTTTTAGCCAAAACAATCAAATAGTGAGTATATTGTTAACGAATTGTTACTGTTAACAATAACTTAATATAAGCTTAACCATTTCATGCTTTTAAGGTCATAATTTAGTGGGTAAATAAAACCATGAGTTCGATAAAGCAAAAAATATTGATTGTAGATGATGAACCTGATATTCGGGAACTGATTGAATATAATCTTAAAAAGGAAGGCTACCAAGTATTTACAGCTTCAAACGGACAGGAAGGAGTATCCGAAGCAAAACGCTCACATCCCGATTTAATAATTCTTGATATTATGATGCCAAAAATGGATGGCATTGAGGCTTGCCGTATATTAAGAACCATGAATGAGTTTAAAAATACGTTTATGGTATTTCTAACAGCCAGGAGTGAAGAATATTCGGAAATAGCTGGTTTTAATGTGGGTGCTGATGATTATATCGCTAAACCTATTAAGCCCAGAGCTTTAATTAGCCGTATCAATGCTATTTTAAGACGAAATGCACAAAACGAAGAAGTGGTTGAAAACAAGGTAGAGATTGGCGATTTGGTTATTGACAGAGAAGCATTTTTAGTTTATCAAGGTGGTAATAAAGTTGTTTTAGCAAAAAAGGAGTTCGAATTATTGTACCTTTTAGCATCAAAACCCGGTAAAGTTTATACCAGAGAGGTGATTTTAAAAAATATTTGGGAAGACTCTGTTGTAGTAACAAATCGTACGATAGATGTTCATATCCGTAAATTAAGAGAGAAATTGGGCGATACTTATGTAACTACTGTAAAAGGAGTAGGCTATAAGTTTGAAATCTAAAGTTTGTTTATCATCTAATTTTCTATTCATCAATTGCAAAAATGGGTTCTATTTTTAAGGATTAAGCCTATCTTTGCCACTCATGAAAATTCCAAAACTTCAAGATTTAATCATATTCGAAGACGCTCACGTTATTGTGGTGAATAAACCACCTTTTATTAGCTCGTTAGATGAAAGGGAGGGGGGCGAAATCAATATCCTCAGATTAGCTAAACAATACCACGCTGATGCACAAATTTGTCATCGTTTAGATAAGGAAACTTCTGGAGCTATGATTATTGCCAAAGACCCAGAGACTTATCGTTTTGTTTCCATGCAGTTTGAGCATCGTGAAGTTAAAAAAGTTTACCATGCCATTGTAGATGGAACCCATGTTTTTAATGATTTACTAATTGATTTACCCATTTTAAATGCAGGTAAGGGTAACGTGATGATTAGCAGGGGTGAAGGAAAAAGAGCGGATACCTATTTCCAATCTATTAAATATTTTAAGCATTATACATTAATAGAAGCTCGCCCGGTTACAGGTCGTATGCATCAAATCAGAATTCATTTGGCTACACAACGAGCATCTATTTCTGGAGATGATATGTATGGGGGTTTACCTGTTTATTTATCAAAAATTAAACGTAATTATAGAATCAGTAAAAACGAAGTGGAGCAGCCTATTATGAAAAGATTCGCTTTGCATTCTAGAGAAGTAACCTTCAAAATTTCAGAAACTGAAACAAAGACATTCACTGCTGAATATCCAAAAGATTTTGGAGTTTTATTAAAGTTGTTAGAGAAAAACGATAGTTAAAAAACTTTATAAAAGCCATTACACTGATTTCAGAATCAATGATAATGGCTTTTAGGTTTAATTATCTTTCTAATTTAAAATCTTTGTCGGTAACTGGTCTTTTTGGTGCATTTGCCACTTTCCAACCTGTTCTATACATCCAGTCCGTCATTTTCTTCAGCTTTTGATAATTAATATTTTCAGCATTGTCTTGTGGGGTATGATAATCAGGATGTAAAAGCGAGGTATACATTAATGATGGAATACCTAATCGAGCATAAGGCAAATGGTCACTTCTAAAGTACCAACCTTCTACATGTGTTACTGAATCCCAACTTTCATCTAATTTAAAATTAGGACCTTCTTTATTGGCATCCAACGCCATGGTTACTAAGTCTACAGAATTTCTGTGTGGAGGCAAGGCACCTAAAACTGTGGCGCTATCAATGTTGTTTCTACCAATCATATCTCCGTTTAAAACAGCAACAATATTATTTAAAGGGACTGTTGGATGAGTAGAATAATATCTTGACCCTAATAATCCTCTTTCCTCAGCTCCGTGTATCACCACCAAAACTGATCTTTTTGCTGGGTTTTTAACAAAAGCTCTGGCATTAGCCATTACTGCGACATTTACACTTGCATTATCATCGGCACCATAATAAATGGTATCTCCTTTAATCTCATTTCTTACACCGTGTGCATCTGTATGCCCGCTGTACATTAAATATTCTGATTTCAATTTAGCGTCTGTTCCATCAATTTTACCAATAATATTTACAGACGGATAAGGATATTTTGCAATAATTAGGTTTGCTTTTAAGGTTGCATTGTTGGCCGATAATTCATTTTTAGCATCAGCATGAAGCCAGATTACAGGGACAGTTGTGCTCACATTCACATTTGGCCCACCATCAATATCATAAGTACCTCTCACAAAGTTTTCGGATGCATCATCCCAAGCTTTCTCAGCAGTTTCATCCGCAATGAAAATAATTGCTTTTGCACCTTTTTTGACTAGGGGTAATCCATATTTTACATAAATAGATCTGCTGTAACGCCAGGTAGGTAAAGAAACTTCCATGTTAATGTCCTTTGGGTTGGCTATAATGGCAACAACTTTGTCCTTTACATCAATATTATTCTCAATTGTTAAAGCATCCCCTAAATAAATAATAGGAGCGTCTATAGACACATTTGCCATTTGTGCCACTGATGCCTCTTTCCAAAGTGAATATGATTTATTGTTGATTTGAATGGTGGACTCATCAGCTATATGATTACGCCATAAAGTAAAATATTGAAAATAAGTCCCATCGTCTCCGGCAGGTTTAATTCCTATGGCTCGATATTGTTCGGCAATCCACATCGCCGCTTTTAACTCGTCTAAAGTACCTGCAGATCTTCCTTTAAAATGAGCATCAGCCATATAATATAAATCCTTTTTCAGATCTTCAATTTTAATAGCGCTTAAAGCTGGCGGATTATTTAATTGAGCAAATAGTTGATTGATGAATATAAATGATAGGAATAATAAGGATATTTTTTTCATGTCTCGTTTTAATTTTACTCAAGGTATTGATTTTAAGAAAATAAAATTAATACAGTGTGTAATTTTTTTGAACCAAAAATTAATTCCAAAGACAATCTGACTTTGGAATTAAGGTTTTATAGATTGAGACTTACTTATTATTGGATTTAGGTAATTACGAATTATAAAAAGATGAATTACACCGTTTTTGTTTTACTCATTCTTTTACTCAATTTGTTGTAAATAAGAGCATAAATAGCAGGCAGTATAGTGATAATAATAATTACTAAGATAATTAAAGAAAAATTCTTTTTAAAGAAGGGAAAATTACCTAAAAAATAGCCCGCAAAAAGAAAACTCAAAATCCAAATTGTACCACCAATTACATTATATGAATTATAGCGTGTACGATCTAATTTTCCAATACCCGCAACAAAGGGCACTACTGTTCTTAATATAGGTAAAAAACGACCTATAATAATTGCCTTTGCACCATGTTTTTCAAAGAAATCTTTAGTTTGTGCGTAATATTCTAATTTTAAAATTTTGTTTTCTGGTTTAAAGACCTTTACTCCTAAAACTCTGCCCATTTCATAGTTTACTATGTTACCTATAATAGCCGCGATGACTAACAGAATGGCTAGTAAATATACATTTAAACCAGTATTCCCAACAGCAATCAAAGCACCAGCTGCAATCAATAAAGAATCACCTGGAAGAAATGGCGTTACAACAAAACCAGTTTCTGCAAATATGATAAGGAATAAAATAAGGTAAGTCCATATCTGATAATTTATAATAATTTCACTTAAATGAACATCAATGTGTAGTATAAAATCAATGATGTTTTTAATAATTTCCATAAATACGATTTTAGTGCAAAAATAGAAATAATGATTAGATTTTTGATTTGTTTAAGGATAAGTTTAAACTAATTGTGAGATGAAAATTTGTTTAAGGGTCAAATCTCAAATCAATTATTTAAAATATGAGTAGTAGGGTGTTCTAAAGGTGAATTTTATATAAATTAAGTTCAAACAGAAAGTTTATTGTTTGATGTGTAAGTTTAGTTTTTACTAAATAAACATAATTTAATCATTCAAAACAGGCTCTTCAGATGAGATTGGAAGAGATACGCCTGGAGGCAAATCCAATATTGGATGATCATTTGTGAAAATGCCACCGTCATTATCATCATCATTTTTACCTTTATCGTCACCTAAAACAGTTTTTATTATTTTATAGATGATAAAACCATTTAAAATGATAAATGGAATATATAACGGATGAGATGTAATGTAATCTACCATACCTTAAACTAAATTTTAATCTAACAATTGGATTATTAATAAATAACCAATTTATATTATACTTGTTTGATGTGCAAGTAGTTAAATTAAAAATATTAGGATAAATTTAGTTTTTAGACTACGTTTTGTCAATAATAACCGAGATTATTGTCTATTAGGATAACATAAACTTTAGCTTTTTGAATTTATTAATCTTACAAAAACCATTAAAAAGAAGAGGAAAAATAGCCAATCGTTTACGCCATAAATCGAATAAAAAATACCAGCCATAATATCTTTCTCAAATACATCAGAAAGATTATTATTCAATTGCCAGTTTGTCCAAATAGCAGCATAAATCAACTTTTCGATTGCGAAAACTCCAACTAGCCATTTTACTTCATAAAAATTTTTTGATACCGCGATGTAAGAAAATCCCCAAACTACAATCATCAATAATCCGAAATTAGACAGGGTTTGTGCATCAAATTCTGTAATAACAGGGTTGTTAAACAACCTAGAAAATATTAAAACACCAGAAATATTCATCAAGCCAGAAAGGATAAAACCTTTGGTAATTAGTTCGTTTTTAATTTTCATTTTGTAATTATTAGTTTATTATTTAAAAATCTAATAGACTTGCATCAATCAGACTAAACTCCAGTTTCATTTTCTTTTGAATAACCTTAAAATGATGTTCTTCTTCTGGTGTTACTAAAGAAATAGCTTCACCTGGGTTTTCAGAACGGCCAGTTCTGCCAATTCTATGGATATAATCTTTAGGTGATCGAGGCAACTCGTAATTGATCACAAAAGGTAAAAATTGAATATCAATTCCTCTAGCAAGGATATCTGTGGCAACTAAAACTCTTAATTTACTTTCTTTAAAATTTGCTAAAGCTGTTGTTCTAGCAAATTGACTTTTTTGACCATGAATGGCTTTCGCCTGAATTTTATGATGATTTAATTTAGTCACTACAGCATCTGCTTGAAAAACCGAAGATGTAAATATGAGCACTTGCTGCATATTCTTAGACTCGATAAGGTGTCTTAGAAGGGGGCCTTTCTTCTCTGGAGTAATTGAATAAGCTGATTGTTTAATCAATTCAACACTGTTTTCCTCTGTTACGATGTTGATGATTAAAGGCTCATGTAGTAAAACCTTATTTATGCTTTCTATGGAGGGATTTAGTGTAGCCGAAAAAAGTAAATTTTGTTTTTGTGAGGGTAATAATTCTATGATTTTATCCAGTTCCTCTTTAAAACCTAGGTTTAGCATTTTATCTGCTTCATCCATCACAAAAGTTTTTACCTCGTTTAAATGAACTGCATTGGAAGAAATTAAATCTAACAATCTGCCC
>JBKJLB010000131.1:0-9154 GCA_046597075.1 Pelobium sp. | reverse complement strand
ATTCAAACTCCACACTAAATGTTCCTTTCCCCTAAAATTCATATGAGGAGCAATTTCTCCTTCCAGCTTGGGAAAAGAGAAATATCCATGAGACCATTTTTGGTGTTGACCAAGTGGACCCATGTTCTTTGCTATCTTATCAAAAATATCCAAATTGTTACTTCTTTTAATTTGTAATAAATAAAAACCTAGCAAATTTAAGCTTTATACCTTTCATAAGCAAAAATTAGGTTTTTTATGATATTTGTTAAACACAAAAGCCATCCAGTTTATGAATGGCCTTTATGTTATGGTTCAATACTAATCTACATTATCATGTAAAAAAGAATTATTCGGTCTTATTTCTGTTTGTCCATCATCATCACTTCCTAGTGTAAATCTAGAAACTTGTGACTCTGATGAATGAGGCACTTCTTTTAACTGCATTTGCTTTCTTTTGTAGGCAGGCTCATTTTCTAGCTCTTGCAATCCGCTAGTAGAACGCAACTTCATACTCAAATCTTTCAATCTTAAGATACGTTCCTTAGATTTACGCAATTGCTCTTCAATAGACTCGTCTGTTTTGTGTTCGTCTTCGTTTAACGCTAAGACCTCTTCCTCTACTTGAACTTCTTCATCTACTTGTGCTGGTTGATCAAATTCTGAAGCTGAAAATTTCAAATTAAAACCAAAGTCCTCAACCTCTTCAATAGCTGCTTCTTTTTCTTCTTCAATTAGCTGATGCTTTACTACTTCTTCATCTTCGTTAGCAATATCTTCGGTTTTGTTGTTGAACATATCTGCAAAAAGATCAGCTTGAGGAACTCTTGATTCATCCTGTTTTAAAATAGGAACTGCTTCCGAATCTTGCTCGTCTTTAACATGAACTGAATCAGATTTTTTTGTAAACTCGTTGATAGGTTTAATTAAAGGTGTATCAGTCGTTAAGAACTGCTTCTTTGGTGCAGTTTGTTTAGTTAACTCTCTTTCTTCTTTCGTTTGGAATCCGGTAGCAATAATGGTAACCGAAATATTGTCACCAAGAGCAGGATCACTACAATTACCCCAAATTAAATCTGCTGATAAACCTGCTTGCTCTTGAATAAAATCAGTAATGATACTTACCTCGTCCATGGTTACTTCTTTTTCACCAGAACTAATATTTAAAAGGATATATCTAGCACCTTCAATCTCGTTATCTTTTAATAATGGAGACGAAAGTGCACCTTCTACTGCCTTTAAAGCTCTATTTTCGCCTTCTGCAGAATAGCTTCCCATGATGGCAACACCGCTTTCTTTCATCACAGTACGCACATCTTTAAAATCCACGTTGATGTAGCCAGGTACTGTAATAATTTCTGCAATTCCTTTAGCCGCAGTGGTTAAAATGTCATCGGCTTGACCAAATGCTGAACCTAAAGTTAGGTTGCCAAAAATTTCTCTTAACCTGTCGTTAGAAATCACCAAAAATGAATCGACATATTTCTTTAGCTCTTCTAAACCTTCTTCTGCCTGCATTCTACGACGCTTACCTTCAAATGAGAAAGGAGTGGTTACAATAGCAACAGTTAGGATATCTAATTCTTTCGCAGCTTTAGCAATGATAGGACTAGCGCCTGTTCCTGTACCACCACCCATTCCGGCTGTGATAAATAGCATACGTGTATTAGCTCCTAACATGTCTTTGATATCATCAATATTTTCGATAGCAGAGTTTTTACCGACCTCAGGAATTGATCCTGCTCCCATTCCTTCAGTTAAGCTTGCACCTAATTGAACTTTATTTGGGATTGGACTTAATTCTAGAGCTTGCGCATCTGTATTACAAATAATGAAATCAACACCCGTGATTCCTTGTCTGTACATATGATTAACCGCATTACCTCCGCCGCCACCAACACCAATAACTTTGATGATTGATGACTTTTCTTTTAACATTTCAAACTGCATATCCTTAATAATCAGTCTATAAATTTTTATTTAATTGACTTTATTGTTCTTGTAATAATAAAGAATTTTCCACATTAGTTATCCACAATTGTTAATTCTGTGGAAAACTTGATAATTGTTGAAAATTACTTTAAAAAGTCTTGATCTGAGATGTCATCCTTGATGAATTTTTTAGTCCCTTCTAACAAAGAAGCAAATAATCCTCTATTTTTTCTGGGGCTGCTATCAGTTATTACATCCACTTTTTTCTCTGTATGCTTATCTCTTTGCATATCAATTTCCACTCGCTCAATTCCTTTAATCAATAACCCAATACCAGTTGCGTACATCGGGCTTTTTAAATCTTCATAGATATTTTTTGGCAAACTTTCGTTCTTCGCTAAATGCTCATTTGGATAACCTAAGCGGCAATCTAAACCAGTAACGTATTCAATTAACTGAGGTAAATGCTTAAGTAAAGAACCACCACCAGTCACCACAATGCCACCAATCAGCTTTTTCTCAAAACCTGATGATTTAATCTCATAATGAACATGGTCTATGATTTCTTCCATTCTAGCCTGTATCACAAAAGCCAAATTTTTAACTGAGATTTCTTTTGGCTCGCGACCTCTTAAGCCTGGAACACAAATAATTTCATTTTCCTTATTTTCTTCAGCTAAAGCTGACCCAAATTTTACCTTTAATAATTCTGCTTGGTTACGCATTACTGAACAACCTTCACGAATATCTTCCGTTACACTATTCCCGCCGAAAGGAATAACTGCTGTATGTCTGATGATGCCTTCATGGAAAATAGCTACATCAGTTGTACCGCCACCTATGTCTACCAATACCACACCTGCTTCCTTTTCTTCCTCGCTTAATACCGATTCGGAAGAGGCTAGTGGCTCTAAAATTAAATCTTGCGTTTCTAAGCCACCTTGATCCACGCATTTCATAATGTTTTTTATTGCAGTGACCTGACCAGTAATGATATGGAAATTGGCCTCCAATCTTACTCCTGCCATACCCACAGGATCTTTAATTCCAGGTTCGTTATCTACCGTAAACTCTTGAGGTAAAACATGGATAATTTCCTCACCAGGATTCATGGCTAATTTATACATGTCATCAACCAAACGATCGATATCTCTTCTATTTATCTCGCTACTTAAATCTTTACGAGTTAAAATACCTCGATGTTGGAGGCTTTTGATATGTTGCCCAGCAATGCCAACGTTTACAATCTTTACGTCTACATTAGATTGTGCGCTACCTTCTTCAACTGCCTGTACAATTCCTTTTACAGTTTTGGCAATATTAGAAACCACACCACGGGTTACACCCGCAGATTCGGCTTTGCCTAATCCTAAAACTTCGATTTTTCCGTGTTCGTTTCTTCGGCCAACGATGACACAAATTTTGGTAGTCCCAATGTCTAATCCGACTACAATGGGTGAACTTTTCTGTTCTTTGGTGATACTTTTTTCCATGTTAAAGTATGTTTTGTATTGAATCTTGAATTCCTTTTAATTTTATTTTTACGCTATCCGCAGATATTACTGCTGGGACCTCCTTATTTAGGGTAGAGTCTCTTTTAACGCAAACAATTTGTCCGTTAAATTTTAAATTAATGGTGCTGTAGGCGTCCCAACCTACTTTCGGCAGTGCCTTTTTGTAAAACAGCAAAAGATTCTTGAATTTATCTTCCATTCCATCCGCATTGCCAAAAATGATTTTTTGATTCCCCACTCTTGGCACCAACTCCATGTCATTATTATCGTTCACATAAATCTGAACAATTTGCTCGCTCCATAAAGAATCGGCATTGATATACTTTGCCATCCTAAATAAATCTTTACTTAACGTATTTTTTAACGTATCTACTTTACCATCAAAACCTTCTAAGATTGCTCCGTTAGCCACCAAAACTCTGGATGTAAAATGATCAGATAAAGGCACTTTTAATCCATTTTGATCAATATAAAAATCTTGACCAGTCATATTAAAAACTCGCAAAATGGGTACTCTTTGTCTTACATCTGCATGTAGAACGCCATCCATGTCTAAGTAAACTTTCGCATATTCTATGAATGGATTTGCCTTCAATCGATTTTCAAGATTTTGAATGTTTATTCCGCTCAAACGTCTTCCAACTAAAAGTCCATTTTTAGAATTTAGGATATCATCAATTTCTGCTCTTTCTATAAAAAATTGGTTACCCGGTAAAATCACTTGGACCTTATTACAAGTTTGCTCGGCTTTTTTAATTTCGATAAAACTCATGAGTGTAATTAAACCTCCCAAACTGATGATCCAGATGGTGGTAATGAAAACCGCTCGCCAATTGATTCTTTTAAGCATAATCCATCCTGTTTTTCAAAGGTTCAACCAAAGTATCTATATCCCCCGCACCAACTGTCAAAAGTAGGTTTGGTTTTTCATTTTTGATGATTTCTAAAGCCTCCTCTTTTCCACAAATCCTTACTTTGTCTGGCGAAACTTTACTTGCTAATAATTGGCTCGTTATACCTGGAATTGGCAACTCTCGAGCCGGATATATATCTAGCAGTAACAAATCATCTACAGTGTTTAGAACTTTCGAAAATTCATCTGCAAAATCTCGGGTTCTACTAAACAAATGTGGCTGAAAAATAACCGTCAATTTCTGGTTTGGATATAATGAGCGAACAGCTTTAAAGCAAGCTTTTAATTCTTCTGGATGATGTGCATAATCATCAATGTATATCCGATCTGCTTTTCTAACAATATATTCGAATCTTCTTTTTACACCAGAAAAACTAGCCAAACCTTTTTTGATATTACCAGCAGAAACACCCATTCGTAATGCAATTTCTATTGCTGCAACTGCGTTTTCGATATTGTGTTGACCAGGTAAAGCCAAGTGTAATTGTTTCATCTCTGTTTCTGAGTTGCTCCAATCAAAAAAGAATTCGTGATTTTTGATTTCAATGTTTGATCCCTTTATTTCTGCTTGTTCATCTAAGCCGTAGGTTATACCTGATGAAAGCGGCAATCCATTTCTATGAATCAAGGTTCCTTCTGGTTTTAACTGATTTGCGAAAAGTTTAAAAGACTCTTCTAATTGTTCTTTAACTCCGTAGATATCTAAATGATCTGCATCCATAGAAGTGATAATGGCTATATCAGGGTGCAAAGTCAAAAAAGAACGATCATATTCATCAGCTTCCACAACTAAAACATTGCTGTTCCCAATTAAAAAATTAGTTTGATAATTGGTACTTATTCCACCTAAAAAAGCAGAGCAATCTATTCCGCCCGCTTTTAACAAGTGGGTGATTAAACAACTTGTGGTTGTTTTTCCATGAGTTCCGGCTACACCAATGGTAAACATTCCTTTGGATATAATTCCTAAAACTTCTGAACGCTTGTAGAGTCTAAAATTAATATTGGTGAAATATTTAAGAATCTGACTGTTCTTAGGTATTGCGGGTGTATAAATTACCAAAGTTTCCCTTTCCTTTTTTTGAAACGATAAAGGAATAAGGCCAGGCTGATCCTCGTAACTGATACGAATTCCTTCCTGCTGTAAAGATTTAGTTAATGGTGTGGAAGTTTTATCATAACCACAAACCAAAGCACCTTGATGATGAAAATAACGGGCAAGACCGCTCATCCCGATACCACCGATACCGATTAGATAAACTCTTTTTATGTTTGCCAGTTCTACCATTTAATTTGCAATCTTTAAAACTTCTTCTGCAATGTGGACATCTGCTGAAGGCAAGGCCAAATCAGCTATATTTTTAGAAAGCACTTCCATTTGTACTTTGTCTTTTAATAATTTTAAGGTTTGATCAACCAAATCAGATTCTGCATGTCTATCAGCGATTATAATTGCGGCTTCCTTTACAACCAATGCATTTGCATTTTTAGTCTGATGATCTTCTGCCACATTAGGCGAAGGCACCAAAATCACTGGCTTTTTCACCAAGCAAAGTTCCCCAATTGTTCCAGCTCCAGCTCTTGATATAATAACATCTGCCATTGCAAAAGCTAAATCCATCCTATTCAAAAACTCATGAATACGAATGCCCGAATCTTTCGGCAGGTTACCTACTTTTTCGATAATCCCTTTATAATAATACTTACCAGTCTGCCAAATCAGCTGTATGCCTTCCTTTGTAAATTGGTCCATCCCCGCCAGCATACAATTATTTAACGTCCCTGCACCTAAACTTCCTCCCACAACCAAAACCGTTTTTTTGGCTTCATCTAATTCAAAATAAGCAGCAGCTTCCTTTCTTTTATCTAAAATTTCAACAGCGCTTTCGCGGATGGGATTTCCTGTTTTGATAATTCTATCTGCTGGAAAAAAAGCATCCATTCCATCAAAAGCAACACATATTTTTTGAGCTTTTTTGCCCAAATATTTATTGGTTATACCTGCATAAGAGTTTTGTTCTTGAATGAGGTATGGAATTCTCTTTAATGATGCCGCATATAACAAAGGTCCTGATGCATACCCTCCAACTCCAACTACTGCATCTGGTCTAAATTCCCTGATGATATTTAATGATTTCCTGACACTTCCTAAAATTTTAAATGGTAACATTAAATTTTTAGATAAGTCATTTCTTTGAAATCCTTGAATATCTAAACCAATAATTTTATAGCCTGCAGCTGGTATTTTTTCCATCTCCATTCTACCATTTGCTCCAACAAAAAGAATCTCTGTTCGCTCATCAATCTTCTTCAAAGCATTAGCAATAGCTACCGCCGGGAAGATATGTCCTCCTGTTCCGCCACCACTAATGATTATTCTTTTTGCCATTCTTTTTTGCAATGAGTATTGAGTAGTTAGTATCAATATTATTACTACTGTTTTTAATTTCTTGATACTTTAAGCTTTATTCTTCTTTATGCCATTGCGGGTATTTCGCCTACAATAATTTTTTCTTCTTTGCCTTCTTTCGTTTCGGTCTTATATTCCTCTACATCTTTACTTACCGAAAGAATAATCCCAAATGCAATGCTTGTAAAAAGTATGGACGTACCTCCCATACTGACTAATGGAAGCGGCACACCTGTGACCGGAAATAAATTAACGGCTACAGCCATATTTGCTAAAGCCTGAATGGTTAAACTAAATCCTAATCCAGCGGCCAATAAGGCGCCAAAGGCTTTTGGTGCTTGCGCTACAATCTTTATAATCCGGTACATCAATATCAGATAAAGTAGCACCATCAAACAGCCACCAACTAATCCGTATTCTTCTATGATAATTGCAAAAATAAAATCGGAATAAGGATGTGGCAAGAAATTCCTCTGCGTACTATTTCCTGGACCTTTTCCTAAAAGGCCGCCTGTTGCTACTGCAATCTTAGCTTGATCCTGCTGGAATGTTTTATCAGAACTTTGCATCTCAGGATTAATGTAAGCTTTTACACGATTAATGTAAACACCTCTTCTTGGACCAAGGAAGATAACAATCATTAACAAAATCCCTAACCCTACCCCAACAATAGACATCTGCGAGAAGCTAACTCTACCTATCAATAAAATTAAAACACCCACACCCGCCAACATAACTGCCGTAGAAAGATTAGCCAATGCAATTAGAATAAATACCGCACCCATTGGCGCTAATAACCATGTTACTGTACTTTTAAAATCTTTAATATTGGTTTGATACTTGGTTAATGTTCTAGCCAAATAGGTGATTAAAGCTAACTTTGCTAAATCGGATGTTTGAAATGTAAGGCCCGTTCCTGGGATGGCTATCCAACGACTAGCATCGTTTACGTGAGTTCCAAAAAGCAGCGTATAGAGCAATAAAGGAATGGTGATAAACATCAATATTTTCGAAATTCCAGCGTAGTATCGATAGTTGAGTAAGTGCGCAAAATAGATTAATACAAAACCCAAAGCAATAAACAATAAATGCTTAAACATCAATGATTCAGAACCCACGCCTCTTTTGTACGCTAAAGTTCCAGTTGCGCTATAAACCGCTAAAACAGAAATCAATGATAGCAGGATAATGATGAGCCATATCCACCTATCGCCTTTGGTTTGATTGAGTATTGCTTTAATCATTTTATAATTCTTTTACGGCAGCCTTAAATTGGTTGCCTCTATCTTCGTAATTCTTAAACAAATCGAAACTTGCGCATGCAGGTGACAATAAAACTGTATTCCCTTTTTTCGCTAAATGATGCGAAATTTGAACAGCTTCAGATGCTGAAAAAGTGTTTACCATCACCTCAACCACATCTTCAAAAGCATCGTGAATGGCCTTATTGTCTTTACCTAAGCAAATGATAGCTTTCACCTTTTGCTTCACCAAATCCTTTAACATGTTGTAATCGTTACCTTTATCAACGCCGCCCATAATTAAAACCACATCGGTTGTCATGCTTTCTAAGGCATACCAAGTGGAGTTCACGTTAGTTGCTTTAGAATCATTAATAAAACTGATTCCCGAAATATTAGCAACAAACTCTAAACGATGTTCAATATTTTTGAAATTACCCATGCTTTCGCGGATGGTTTCATTTCTTAGCTCCAACACTTTACCTACAATGCCCGAAGCCATTGAATTGTACACATTGTGCTTTCCTTGAAGTGCTAAATCTTGAATTGTCATATCGAATTGATCAGTAGAAGTGAGTTGTATAATTAGGTTATTCTTTGATAAGTAAGCGCCATTGCTTAGTTCATGTTCAATAGAAAAAGCAAGCTTTTGGCCCTTGATATCCATTTTCTTCATTTCTTTGGCGATGACTGGGTCATCATCACAAAAAATGAAATGATCTTTAGCAGTTTGGTTTTGCACTATTCTAAATTTTGATTTGATATAATTAGACATTTGATAATCGTATCTATCTAAATGATCTGGAGTAATATTTAATAAAACAGCAACATCTGCTTTAAAAGCATACATGTTATCCAACATAAAACTGCTGATCTCTAAAACATAATATTCAAAGCTTTCTTCTGCCACTTGTCTGGCAAAACTTTGTCCAATGTTTCCTGCCAAACCAACATTTAATCCTGCATTTTTAAGGATGTGATAGGTAAGCATCGTTGTTGTTGATTTACCGTTTGAACCTGTAATGCATACCATTTTGGCATTGCTATATCTTCCGGCAAATTCTATTTCAGATATAATTTTAATCCCTCTATCTTTTATTTTTTGGATAATAGCGACCTTATCTGCAATACCTGGACTCTTAAATGCAAGCGAGATTATTAAGAG
>JBKJLB010000165.1:0-2838 GCA_046597075.1 Pelobium sp. | reverse complement strand
GAATTATCAACTTGTAATAATTCATGTTTTATAGTATTGTGATAGGGCACAACAGCGCCGTTAAAAATTTCTGAACTTCCTGCAATATTTGTAATGAGTGATGAGATATAACCACCGGTACAACTTTCAGCCAGCGCAATTTTTTTCTTTCGTTCGCGCAATAATTCGCTTACGATTTTTTCGAGTGATGGAGGTTCTTCTCCATACTCTTCATACCCAAAAATATATTCTGAAATTAATATTTTAAGAATGCCGATTTCTTTTTCAACAATTTTTTTAATGCCATTAAGATCATCACCGTAAGTTGATAAACGCAAGCGAACCATACCCGGTTGCGGCAAATACGCCAGTTTAATGTTTTTAGCTGCTAAATTATCTTCCCACTTTGCAATTTTCTCAGCTAAAAAACTTTCTCCTAAACCTTGTGTTAAAACCGTTTTATGATAAATGTGCGCTAATTTATTTTCAGATTTTATTTTTGGTAAAATAATATCCGTCATCATGTTCTTCATTTCATAAGGAACTCCCGGCATCGAAATAAAAACAGTTTTATCTTTCTGCATCCACATTCCAGGTGCTGTGCCACTTTGGTTATGAATTATAAAGCAGCCTTTGGGCACTAAAGCCTGCTGTCGGTTAGCTTCATTCATTTCACGACCGCGTTTATCAAAAAACGACTTCACATGCGCCAAAACACTTTCATCAGTTTCTAAAATTGTGTTAAAATATTCAGCAAATAATTTCTTGGTAATATCGTCTTTGGTTGGTCCTAATCCTCCGGTAATAAAAACGAAGTCGGCCCGCTGCTCCGCATCGCTAAAGGCCTTGATTATAGCCGTTTTATCATCACTTACCGAAGCCATATGAACCACTTTTATCCCAATTAAATTAAGCTGTTGGGCAATCCAAACGGAGTTGGTATTGGTTATTTGTCCAATTAATATTTCATCCCCAATCGTTAATATTTCAGCGCGCATAATAATCTTTAAAAATAGGTTTTTTTACATTAATCTTATGAATTTAAGTTATAGAAGTAAATATTTGTCGCGAATAGCTCTTGGCTAAGAGTTTAAATTCTTTATATTTATTGGTTAAAATAAGAATCTATGAAAATTAAAATTATTGTTTTTGTTCTCTTTATAATAAATCTTACCGCATACAAAGCGCAGGAATATTCATTCCATGCCCTTGGCGATATTAAAGTTGATAATACGGTAAAAGGATATTATTTTTTGATAAGCGAAGAAAAATCCAGAAAAGTCAAGGAATTTACGCTTGAAATTTTTAATCCGGACATGGTTTCAACAGCGAAAGTCACATTTACAGTTCATCCTGATTTTGTTGTAAAAAAAAACATGCCAATGACTCATCCCAGCATGGTTCAGTTTTTACAAAATATTTCTTTTGTAGATAATTTCATGATGTTACAGGTATATAAAATGAAGGAGTTGGATGTTGTCGAAAGTAAGCTTTATGTTATAGATATTTTGAAAAATTCAATAGTCGCAACCATCGATGCGAATGCTCAGTATTATTTTCTTGTTAGTGGTGGAGTAATTATAAGAGCGAATGGACCAACTCTGGAACGTATAGATAACAATAACCATGTATTATGGTCTACTATTATTAAAGATGATGAATATAAGAGTGTTGGTCCTTTTCATAATGGAAGAAATGCAATTTCAAAGTTTAATTCAGACCTTTTTAAAGTAAGTGTTTCAAAAAGTGGAGGAAAGGAAAAAGGTGTTTTTGAAGATCTAAGATTACTTGATGTAAAAACAGGAAAAGAGGTTTTTAAGTTTGCCGGTATTTCAGGAGAAGCCATAAATTATACTCCAGAATATATTCAGCAAATTGCTGATGGTAATTATGTTGTTACCGGGTCTTATAAGGCATTTGTGGAAAAAGGAAAAGATAATCCTGATAACGGTCTGTTTTTTCATAAATTAAATAAAGAAGGAAAGGTGCTTGCATCAAAAAAATATAGCTATAACGATTATATTAAAAAATGTATGCCTGCCAAAAAAGCGGATCGGTTGAGTATGGATCATGTAAGATATAAAGGAATATTATATTCCAATAATAAGATCGGTTTAATTCTTTGTAATACCGGATTTAGCTATTTCTCGATGCGGTTGAAAGAAAAAGCACCCGTTTTTGCAAACGACAAAGCAGCCGATGTGGCAACTAATGGATTGTGTCTTTTTGAGGTCGATGACAATTTGGAATTTGTAAAATGGAACACGCTTAATGGTAGGATGGAAACTCCGGAATATAAATCAGACGATCAAAAATTAACCGAGTATTTTTTTGGAGAGCCCGTAATAAATAAAAGCGATAATTCAATGACGCTGAATGCCGTTGTGTTAAATAGTAAAAGCTTTAAGGATAAGACAAAATTTGTTTCTGTAAAATTAGCTAATTCCAAAATTACTGGAACAGATGAAATTGAAGTTAATCAGGATGCAACCTGGGTAGATTTTATTGATGCTAAACCGGGATATATTCTGATTGCTGAATATTATGAGAAAGAAAAAAGACTTGATAAAAGACTCGAAAAACTTTCTTATCAATAATAAAGATTTTAAATTAGTTAAAAAACATAAAATACTAATTGAAATAGATAATACTTTCGTTACTTTGTTAAATAAATTCGACTCATGAAAAATCTAACTATAACTGTTTTAGCCTTGATAGGTCTTAACCTTAATTCCCAGGTATTAAAAGATGTTTGGAACCAAACAAAAAATACTGCTACTAATACTGCAACAACTGTGGTGAAAGATGCAGTAAATACTGTAACCGGAGGAACCACAACACCTGCTTTAAGTAATGAAG
>JBKJLB010000155.1:0-6351 GCA_046597075.1 Pelobium sp. | reverse complement strand
CCAATAAAGGTCTATAAAGAAAGAAAATTAACCATAAGAGATATAAATATACAACAACCATCATTAACAATATTTTATACGAAATTGGGTAGCATAGCTAAAAAAAATGTTGACACACGTACAGTATATCAAAGAATAAATGGCGCTTTAAAAGAACTAAAAATCAAAACTTTATTTTTAACCAACGTTGATTTTAAATACGTAGATCGATCTTATAAACAGCCAAAAACTACTCATATAGACAAAATGAATATCAGATTAAACGATATTCTGATTGATTCTTCTTCCAGTAGTGACCCTACTCGCTTTTACAATATAAAAGATGTGATTGCAGAGATTAGTGATTATGATTTTGCAACGCCCGATTCTATGTATCATTTAAGTATTAAGCATGCTTATGTTTCTTCGATGAAAAAGCAATTGGTAGTAACAGGCGTTAATTTAACTCCTCGTTACTCTGAAATGTCTTTTTCAAATCAATTTGAGAAACAAGAAGAGAGGTATTTAATGCAGTTCGACTCCGTAATTGTAAATCAGGTTAATTTTAGCACTTTGTTAGATTCAAGAACTGTTTCTGCATCAAAAACACAAATATTAAATGGCAATCTCTCTGTCTTTTTAAATAGGGATAAGCCTATCAAAAATATTGATAAAGGAAAAAACTTTCCACACCTTGCTTTACGAAGAGTAAGTTGGGGAATATTAGTAGATACACTAAATTTAAAAAACGTCAACGTCAGCTATACGGAGTTCAATCCTAAAACAAATGGAAAAGGGACTGTTTATTTTAATGATTTAAGTGGAAATGTTTATAATGTAACCAATGATTCTTTAGCCCTAACAAAAAATAATACCGCTGATGCCTATCTGCAAACCTATCTAATGGGAAAAGGAAAATTAAATGTTCATATCGCCTTTAACTTGACTGATCCAAACGGTGCCTTTAGGTACAATGGCTCCTTAGGTATAATGAATATGTCGACGGTTAATTCTTTGACCAAGCCTTTAGCAATGGTTTCTATAAGTTCTGGAAAATTAAATTCAATGGATTTTGACATTAAAGGAAACTTAAAAGGAGCTGGTGGCACACTCACACTTAAATATGAGGATTTGAATGTGGTATTGATGAAAAAAGACGAAAAGGAGAACTTTAAGAAATTAGGTTTGATATCCTTGTTTGCTAATGCACTTTTATTGAATAATGCCAATCCAAAAAAAAATAAACCCTTAATAGTAAGTCATCCATATTATGCAAGACCTTCAGAAGCATCATTTTTTAATTTAATGTGGAAAACCGTTTTTGCTGGAATAAAAGAAAGTGTAGGTGTAACAAAAGAAAAGGAATCCAAACTTTTAAAGAGAGCGGAAGGTTTTAAAGAAGCAAAAATAAAAAGAGAAATTAGAAAAGAAGAGCGGCAGCAGAGAAAGGCCGCCAAAAAAGACAACAAATAAAATAAACGAATGAAATTATTTAGAAAAGGAAATCAATTTTTAGCTCTTGCTATAGTCATTACATTAGGATTAGGCGCCTGCTCTCCTCAAGTTAATAAAGGGTTAGTTGCTGCTACAAACATTAAAAAACTAGGAATTGAGGAGTCTAATTTAGCCAGAATTGATAGTTTGTTAGGGTCAGCGTTAATTAATAACTGGGCAGCCGGAGCTACCGCTTTGGTAGCTGTTGACGGAAAAGTGATTTATGATAAAGGATTTGGGTTTAGAGACCGTGAAACAAAAGCACTCATGAGCCCTATTTCTGAGTTTAGAATTGCTTCAATGACGAAACCAATTGTTACTGCTGCCGCCATGAAATTAGTAGAAGAAGGAATATTAAAATTGGATGATCCGGTTTCGAAATACATTCCCGAATTTAAAAACATGAAAGTGATTGCCACTTTCAATACAAAAGATACAACCTATACTACTGTTGATGCAAAATCTACAATTACCATTAAAAATTTAATGACACATACATCTGGTATCGGTTATGGCTTTCTTAATCCAATGATGGGTATGATTTATGCTAAAAATGCAGTTCCAGATTTAGCCGTTGCAGATGATGTTAATATTGCGACAAAGATGAAAAAGTTAGGAACATTACCATTAGCTGTTCAACCAAATAGTACTTTTTTTTATGGTTTGAGTATTGATGTTTTAGGTGCTGTGGTAGAAAAGGCAAGTGGTAAAAATTTAGATGAATATGTAACCGAAACCATTTTGAAACCTCTAGGGATGGATAATACCTTCTTTTTTATCCCAGCAGAAAAGGCAAATCGTTTAGCGGTAATGTATGGCGAAACCAAGGAAGGCAGATTAGAGAGATTACCAATAGTTAGTCAAGGATATAATGTGAATTTCCCAATTACTGGAGCAAGAACTTATTTTTCTGGCGGTTCTGGATTATCATCCACTGTAGAAGATTATGCTAAATTTTGCCAAATGATTTTAAACAGAGGTGCGTTTGGTGGTAAAATTATATTAGAACCAGAAACCATTGATTTAATGACTGTGAATCAAATTGGGGACTTAAATGTGGGTAAAAACAAATTTGGTTTAGGATTTGAAATTGCAACAGAAAAAGGCACCAAAAACGGATCTAAAGTTGGTAAATTGAGTTGGGGAGGAGCATTTAACACTACTTTTTGGATAGACCCCGAAAGAAAATCTATAGCTGTATTAATGACGCAGGTTTATCCCGCCATTCATAAGAATCAATTATTTAGCCAGTTCGAACAAATAGTGAACGATGCTTTGGATAAATAGGTTTATTAGAAGTAAGATTTTAGACATAAGAATCAAGACAGATAGTTGTCAATAAAAAAGAGCCAAGATTTAATTAAATCTTGGCTCTTTTGTTTTATCTTAATTTTAGAATTAAACAATATAATTCCAGCCTTTTTCATCTTCTACTCTTCCGTATTTGATGTCATCTAAAGCTTTTCTCATTTTTGCGGCAAATACACTATGGGTTGGGTTAGGTAAAATATAATCTTTCCCATCATAACCAATCTCAGCAATTTGTGCTAGCGTAGCTGCAGTACCAATACCAAAAGCATCAGTACAAGTACCATTTTCTATTGCTGTTAAAACTTCGGCAACAGAAACTCTGCGTTCTTCTACTTCCATTCCAAAATCTTTGGCTAATTGTAAAACGCTATCTCTAGTTACGCCATTTAAGATGGTGTCTCTGGTAGAAGGAGTAATTAATTTACCATCAATTACAAAAGCAATGTTTGCAGCACCTAATTCTTCAATATATTCGTGATTTTTAGCATCGGTCCAAATTATTTGGTCAAAGCCTTGTTCATTGGCTTTTTTTAGTGGGAGCATTGCGCCACCGTAATTTCCGGCCGCTTTTGCATAACCAAAACCGCCTTCTGCGGCTCTTGTATATTCTGTTTCTATTTTTACTCTTAAATTTTTAGAAAAATACAAACCCGATGGACCTAGTATTACCATAAATTTATAGGTAGCAGAGGGAGTTACTCCTAAAAATGGATCGGTGGCAAACATAAACGGGCGAATATATAAAGTACAGTTTTCCTTGCTTGGCACCCAATCTCTATCCACATCAACAACAGCAGCTAAACATTGCACAAATATTTCTTCTGGTAAGGTTGGCATACATAAACGCTCTGCAGATTTATTAAATCTGATGGCGTTTTTATCTGGTCTAAAAATGGTGATTTTCCCATCATCGTTTCTATAAGCTTTTAAACCTTCAAAAAAAGATTGACCGTAATGTATGGCAGAAATAGCAGGACTTAAACTGATATCGCCGTAAGGCACAATCTCAAAATTTTTCCATTCACCGTCAGCATAATCTGCGGTAAGCATGTGATCAGAAAATGTTTTACCAAAAGGCAGGTTGTCAAAATCTACCTGAGGCAGTTTTGAGTGTTCAGCTTTGGTAATTTTAAGGTCTAAAGTCTCGGTCATATCTCTTATTATTTTGCGATGCGCAATTTACAAATTTGTTTATTCATTTTAAACAGAGCCTTGTAACACTTCGTATACCCAAGATTTCCCCCACTCTTCTTTTTCGCTTTCTGTCCATAATTCGGGATAAAAAATTCGTTTTTGAAAACGTGGAGGCAAATATTTTTGCCAATTAGTACCACCTGTAGCTTTAATTTCATCAGGCTCTCGGTTCAAATATTTTACTGCCGATTTATAATGCGCCAAAGGCCAATTTACATTGACCAAAACATCATATCGGCGAAGCAAGGTTTTAAGCTCTTCGTTTTCTTCTTTTAAACTCAGATAACTTTGCCACAAATTATTTGTTTTCACTTGTATTGCTAATTCTTTAAACTGCTTTTCGTACTTTTTCCAAAACTGCTTTAAAGTCAAAGTTTGCTTACCAGTAGATAGCTCTGTAGCACCATACTGCCAGTAAATTTGTTTAAACTGCTCTTCTAAAGATGAGTTTATTAAAGCTTCACGCTGATCTTTTGCTACCAAATTGATGAAATCTGTGGCGTAAATTTCAATCATCCGGTATTGCCCACTTTGGAAACCACTTGCTGGTAATAAAGACATTCTGAATTGTAAAAATTGCTCCTTTTCCATCCCTTCAATCATAATAGAAAATGACTGTATTAAAGCTTCAAAGTAATTATTTATCCGCTTTAAGCGAGCGATTAAAAATTGTGAAGTTAGATTTTCATGCGCTGTAATCTGTTTGCACTCATGAATGACCAACTTAAAATAAAGCTCCGTAATTTGATGATATAGAATAAAGATTTCCTCATCCGGAAAAGAAGTTTTAGGCGTTTGTAAACTCAGCAAAGTATCCAAATGGATATAATCCCAATAGGTAAGATAATCTGCATGGAGTAAACCGTCTAAATAAGAAAGCATATCCTGACCCATGGCAGCATATTTTTCCTGTAATTTTTCTAATTTTTCTTGAATCTCTGGCGTAATGCTCATGATTTTAATTGGCAGTTTAATAACAAAAATCGGAATAATATCTGGTTTTCTAGCGAAGCTAAATTTAAACAGTTTGATATGATTTGCTTAAATTTGGAGTTTAAGAGAAATATGAAAATTAGTAAATTCAATTGGAAGACTGTAATTATTACGCTTTCTATAACTACAATAAGCACAATTACTTGGGCCTGGGGCAGTTGGGGACATCATTATATCAACCACGCTGCTATTCTTTCTTTGCCCGATCCTTTGCGTTCGTTTTTCTATAATCATGCTGATTTTATTACAGAAGAATCTGTAGTGCCAGATATCAGAAAATATACCATCGGTGATAAAGCCGAATTCCCTCGCCATTATATAGATTTAGAAGATTTTGGTGCTGATGCTTTGAGTACTTTACCACGTTCGCTTAAAGAAGCTGAAAAAAAATATGGTGCAGAAGAATTGAGTAAAAAGGGAACTTTACCTTGGACCATTCAGGAAATGGAAGAGAAATTGACTGATGCTTTCCGTAAAAAAAGTAAGAACGAGATTATTTTCTTGGCCGCAACTTTAGGTCATTATATTGGCGATGCGAATATGCCTTTACACACTTCATCAAACCATAACGGACAATTAACAGATCAAAAAGGAATCCATGCTTTATTTGAAGGTGAAATGCTGGAAATGTTTGGTAAAACCATTAATTTAAATACTGGAACAGCACCTTATTTTAAAGATATTAACCAAACTACTTGGGATATGATTGCCGCAACTCACGCTGCCGCAGATACCTTATTAAAAGCTGATGCCGACTTGCGAACGTCATTTCCGAGAAGAAATATTTACCGTTTAGATAGTGCTGACAAACCCGTAAAAAACCAATTTGGTGATTGGTATTTTAGTAATGATTATGTGAAAACATTGCATCAAAATTTAGACGGATTGTTGGAGCGTAGGTTTAGAGCCGCCATTTATTACACCTCTGGATTTTGGTATACCGCTTGGGTAAATGCAGGCAAGCCAGATTTAAGTGATTTGGATGATGAAACGACCACAAAGCGAAATCAAAAAATCTTGAGAAAGGAATTGAAGCTTTGGAAAGATGGCAAAACGTTTGAATTAAAGCCAGTTCCCGAGTTTAAGCTTATAAATTCAGACGAATCTAATGATTAAAAGCATTTTTACTCTTTTATTTTTCATTGGCTTAAGCCAGATTTTAAACGCCCAAAGTTTTAAAATCATTCCTTTAGGTATTTTAGGTGGTAGCGATGAAGGTAATCTTTCTTCTTACATAATTTCTCCAAAAGGAAGCGAAAACTATGTTTGTTTAGATGCTGGTACGCTTAGAGCTGGATTAGAAAAGGCAGTTAAAAGAAATTTATTCAAAGCAGCTGCCGCAGATACCTTATTAAAAGCTGATGCCGACTTGCGAACGTC
>JBKJLB010000092.1:0-3276 GCA_046597075.1 Pelobium sp. | reverse complement strand
GAACTGAAATTGACTAAAATTAATATTCCTTCTGCCTGTTGCTTATCAACTATTGGCACAGACAATTATCCAAACGCAAGATTTGTTTCGCTTAAAGGAATTTTAGAAAACAAATTTATTGTTACAGGAAATATAAGTTCAAGAAAAGGGCTTGAAATAAACGATACCAAAAGAGTGGCTTTAACTTTTTGGTGGACAGAAACCGAAAGGCAAATACGAATTCAAGGAAATGCAACTGCAATGCGCAAAACATTAGCAGATAAATATTTTTCTGAACGAAACCGAGATAGCCAAATTGTTTCTATTGTAAGTGAACAAGGACAATTACTAAACGACATTGAAGCATTAAATAACCAATATCAAACAGTTGATAAAGACTTCTCAAACCAAGTTTTGGCAAGACCTGAAAATTGGAGTGGGTATTTAATAGAGCCCATTAGAATTGAGTTTTTCGAATTTAAACCTACTCGTTTTCACGACAGAAAATTATACCAACTAACAAATGGACAATGGACAAGAATGGAATTACAGCCTTGACCGAAAATATGCCAGCTGCTAACAGCAGCAATTAATCACATCAAATGACAAACTTAATTACCATAAGAGCTTATGATCCAAACGACAAGGCTGATGTTATTCAATTGATTAGGCTAAATACGCCAGCGTTTTTTGCAACTGAAGAGGAGAAAGAATTAGATAAATATTTAGAGAACGAAAGGGAACTTTATTATGTTTTGCTATATGATCAAAAAATTGTAGGCAGTGGCGGAATTAACTTTGCAGATGACGAAACTACTGGTAAAATAAGTTGGGACCTATTTCATCCTGAATATCAAGGAAAATCCTTGGGGAAAATGTTGCTGGAATTTAGAATTGAAAAACTCAAATCAATTAAAAGTATAAATAAAATAACAGTTAGAACTTCGCAGGTTGCTTATGGGTTTTATGAAAAACAAGGCTTTGAAGTATTTGAAATAATCAAAGATTATTGGGCAAAAGGTTTTGACCTGTACAATATGAAATATAAACAATTTTAAAAATACAAGTCTAAAACATTAACAGCGTTTTGATAAAACGGTATTGATCAACTATTGATAAATAGCCGCAATTTCTTTGCTGTATTTCTCCATAATTACCCTTCTTTTAAGTTTTAAGGTAGGCGTAAGTTCGGCTAAAGAACCATCTTCATGTATGGGTAACCAAGGAGTTGCTATCAGTCTAAATTTCTTTATTTGTTCAATATGACCAAACTCTGGGTTATAGGTGTCAATTACTTTCTGATATTTATTAATTACATCTTCATGTTTTATCATGTCTGACAATGTGGTCCACTCTATTTTTTTATGGAGGCACCAATTTTTAAGTGCCACTTCTGATGGTAAAATCAATGCGGAAACAAACTTTTGATTATCTCCAATCACCATTAATTGTTCGATCAAGAAATCCTCCTTAATCCGGTTTTCAATTGGTGCTGGTGCTACGTATTTACCACCAGAAGTTTTCAATAATTCTTTCTTCCTATCGGTAATTTTAAGAAATTCCTTTCCATTGGCTCCTTTAATCAATTTTCCAATATCGCCTGTACAAAACCACTTTTTACCATCAATAATTTGAAAAACTTGGACATTTATTTCTGGTTTTAGATAATACCCAATCATTACGTTAGGGCCGTGAGCTAAAATCTCGCCTTCGTCTTCTTTATATTCTCCAGAAGTCTTATCAATATACAACTCTACCCCTTCAATAGCATATCCTACGGTTCCTATCATGGTGCCATTTAAATCCAAACTATTTCCAGTTAAGGTAGGCGAAGTCTCAGTTAATCCGTAAGCTTCGCGAATAGGAATACCCGCCGCACAAAAAACACGTAATATTTTAATGGAGCATGGAGCTGCTCCTGTAATGATTAATCTTACGTTACCGCCTAGAGCCTCTCTCCATTTACTAAAAATCAACTTATTGGCTACTTTCCATTTCAGATTTTCAACAAAAGACAATTTCTGGTCTATTTCATAAGAATCTGTGAGATCCATAGCCCAAAAAAACAGTTTCCGCTTTACGCCTTCCAAAGCCAAACCTTTGTTGTAGATAGCTTCATAAATCTTTTCTAGCAACCTAGGTACTGTGGTAAAAGCAACCGGACGAACTGCTGCTAAATCTCCATCTGGTCCACTTAAATTTTCGGTTCCACATAAATAAACAGAAACGCCTTTATAGCAATAGCAAAAAGAAACTGCTCGTTCATAAATATGGCAAAGTGGAAGAAAACTTAATACTTTTTCATAGGGTTCTGCTGCTATCAATTTTGCGGTTGCTTTAACAACATGCATAACGTTGTCATGACTCAACATCACTCCTTTTGGTTTTCCTGTAGTGCCAGAGGTGTAGATAATAGTCACCAAATCTTCTCCTTTGATGGTAGATTTGATGCTTTCTAAAGCTGGAATACCGTCTGTATCAAAAATAGTTTCCCAATATGGGTTACCACTTAACTCATCAAAGGTGTAAATATGTTTGAGGGTAGGTACTTCTTTTTGAGTTTTGGAAAGTTTATCATACAAATCTAGTCCACCACAAAAAGCTGCTTTTACTTCAGCTTCATTTAAAATATACTCATATTCTGATACGCTAATGGTAGGATATAAAGGAATACTAATCATTCCAGCTATTTGTACAGCATAGTCCATTACTACCCATTCTGGTCTGTTTTTATAGGCAGCAATAGCGACCTTATCACCGGGTTTAAGTCCAAGTTTCAATAATCCAGCTGCCGCTTTTTCTGCAGTATCTTTTAGTTTTTGGGTGCTGTAAGATTCCCAATTTCCATCACTATTTCTTCCGCTAATGGAAGCTTCTAATGGATTATTTTGTAATTGATAGTCTAATAAGTCGAAAAGTCTGGTCATTGGTTTGGTTCATTTGGACAATTATGAATATAGAAAATAAAATTTAATTTCCATAAAATTGATTGTGGTGTAGATTAGAATTATTCAAACATGATACTAATAAATTCAGCTACGCAGGCAGGTTTATCTGCCCCTTCAATTTCTACAGTACAATCCCATGTCACTTTAATTCCGTTTCCGGGATAAGATTCTACAGCTGCAATTTTACAATTTAGACGTAGTTTACTATCTACCAAAACGGCATTTGGAAACCTAACTTTATTTAATCCATAATTTACACCCATTTGTACAGATTTTACCTGCAACAGGTCTCCTAACATTTTAGACAATAAAGAAACCGACATAAATCCGTGTGCAACGGGCTTTTTAA
>JBKJLB010000359.1:0-3247 GCA_046597075.1 Pelobium sp. | reverse complement strand
AAATGTTTGGCGCAAACACTAAAATACGTTTACGGCCATCTTATTTTCCTTTTACAGAGCCATCTGCAGAAATGGATATATCATGTACCATTTGCGGAGGCAGTGGTTGCCAAATGTGTAAGCAAAGTGGTTGGGTAGAAATTTTAGGTTGTGGAATGATTGATCCAAACGTTTTGGATAATGTGAATATTGACTCTAAAAAATATACTGGTTTTGCATTTGGTATGGGAATAGAGCGTATTAC
The DNA here is from genome assembly GCA_046597075.1 of Pelobium sp. Classification (GTDB taxonomy): domain Bacteria; phylum Bacteroidota; class Bacteroidia; order Sphingobacteriales; family Sphingobacteriaceae; genus Pseudopedobacter. The sequence goes on along the minus strand of JBKJLB010000359.1, from coordinate 3,003 downwards.
GAATTTAAAATATCAGATTAAAGATTTACGTTTATTCTCTGAGAATGATGTGCGTTTTCTAAAACAATTTCAAACAGAAGTCATCTAAAATGAGGAAATTATTTATAGGTTTATTTATCATCTCGAATATAATTTTGCTCTCTTGCACAAAGGAAAGCAATTACATTCCTGATGTTCCTGTAAATTTTAATGTCCCAATAAACGACCCAAGAGTAAGTAGGCTGCAAAGCCCGGGTGGTGCGGTGGTAATTAGTGGTCATGGAGTCTCCGGATTAATTCTTTATCGTAGATCAGATGGCGAGATTGTAGCTTATGATCGTTGTAGCAGCGTAAATCCACAAAGTAAATGTGCTGTAAATTTAGATGATCCAACAATAACAGCAACAGATCCATGTAGCAACGCTATATTTTTATTGAATGATGGCTCGCCAGCCAAAGCACCCGCAACCAGACCATTAAGAAAGTATCTGGTGACGGTTACCAGTTCTCAAATATCTGTAATCAATTAAAATGGAAGTAGATAAAATTAAAGAAAGCATAAAAAAAGCGGCGCAGGATCTATTCCGGAAATATGGTTACCACAAAACCAGCGTAAACGAGATCGCCAAAAAAGCTAAGATTGCGAAAGCAACCATTTACAAATACTTTGAGAGTAAGGAGCTGGTCTTACATGCCATTTTAATGGATTATTTGAAAGTGAGTTTAAACGAAGTTATCCATAAAGACAGCAAAAGTATTAGCAAAGAAGAACATTTGAAGACGCTTATTTTAAAAGTGAGCAAGCTTTCTTATACCGTTTGTAACGAGTTTATTGGTTGGGATTTTATTCGTGAATCTACCAATGCGCAAGAGTTTTTAAAAGATCTTTCTAATGAATTAGAAAATCTGCTTTATGCTGAATTCATGAGTATTGAGGAATTAAATGATGATGAAACTTATCCCGAAAGGTTAAGATTTTTAATCAAAGCCAGCAAAAGTATCATCTTTTCTTTTGCTTTTACCTCCGTTTCTGACGCAGATGTAAGAAAGAATTTTGTGTCTTTCCAAAAAGAGATTTTACCTTATTTGGTGAAGGCAGCTCTTTAGGAACTTATTCAATGCTTCAAAATAATATTTACTTTCTAAAGTATTGTACATATATTTGTACATAATACATACAAATATGTTAACCACAACAATTTCAGACTTTAGAAAAGACATTAAAAGCTATTTTGATAAAGTTTCTAAAAACTTTGAAACACTTATTATCAATAGAGGAAAAGATAATGGTGTGGTCATTATATCATTAGATGAATATAATTCTCTTCTTGCGACCAACCACGAGCTTAGTTCGGCTAAAAATGAGCAACGTTTAGATGCTGCAATCAAAAAATTATCTACTAAAAACTCTTTCGAAAAAGATTTATTAGATTTATGAAATACGTCTTTGTAGATGAGTCTTGGGAGGATTATCTCTATTGGCAAAAAACAGATAAAAAGCTTCTAGCCAAGATTAATGATTTATTAAAAGATATTTCCCGTAATCCTTTTTCGGGCATTGGTAAACCTGAACCTCTAAAATTTAAATACAAAGGATTTTGGTCGAGAAGGATTAATGATGAACATCGTTTGATCTATAAAATCCTAGGTGATGAAATTTTAATCGCCAAGTGTAGGTTTCATTACGACTGAGTTTTCTTCATTTTTACAAATCTCAAACAACAAAATCTTCAATATTCTATTAGTCCTGAGCTTATTAATTAAATTTGCTCACGAAAATGAATAAGGAATTCATACAAACACTCTATAAAAGGCAAAAAAGAGCACAAGCCCTACCGCCTAACCAAGCCATTGCCGATTGGGCTTTTCAACTCATTGGTTTACTTTTCCCCGAATTAGCTGATCGTATTTTTAGTAATGAAGAAGAAATAGAGGCTGAGTTTAAAAAACTGCAACAAACTTTAAATCATTTGCTAGATGCCACCCAAGCTTGTAATGATTGTAATAACGATATCGTAGCTCAAAAATTTAGCACCCGTATTGTTCCTTTATATGAAACATTAAAAACTGATATCATCGCTTTAAACAGCGGTGACCCGGCTGCCAACAACGAATTTGAAGTGATTAGAACTTATCCAGGGTTTTGGGCTATCGCATTTTATCGTATTGCCCACGAGCTTCTTTTGTTAGAAACACCTTTAATCCCAAGGATATTGACCGAATATGCGCATTCTAAAACAGGTATCGACATTCATCCTGGAGCACAAATAGGCGAATATTTGTGTATCGACCATGGAACAGGTATTGTAATTGGCGAAACAGCAATTGTTGGTAAAAATGTAAAACTCTATCAAGGTGTTACTTTGGGCGCATTAAGTGTAAGTAAAAATTTAGCAGGCACAAAAAGACATCCAACAGTGAAAGATGGGGTAGTGATTTACAGTAATGCGACCATATTGGGCGGCGAAACCATTATTGGTGCAAATAGTGTAATTGGCGGTAACGTTTGGTTAACTAAAAGTGTGCCTGCAAACGCTACAGTTTATCATACTCCTTCTATCAGAGTTATAGAAAATTCAAATTTCCCAACCTAATGGCAACCATTATAGATTTAGTGGGGAATACGCCGCTTGCAGAAATCCAATTTTTAAATCCAAATCCGAATGTAAAAATTTACGCTAAACTGGAAGGTAATAATCCGGGTGGCAGTGTAAAAGACAGAGCTGCTTTAAATATGATTAAAAGTGCAGTTGAGCGAGGAGATGTAAAAGCAGGAATGAAATTAATTGAAGCTACCAGCGGAAATACTGGAATTGCGCTTGCAATGATTGCCCGCTTATTTGGTTTAGAAATTGAGTTGATTTTACCTGAAAATTCTACCAAAGAACGAACTCAAACCATGCAAGCTTTTGGTGCAAAAGTTATTTTGTTAGATGGAATAGAAAAATGCCGCGACTATGCCGACGAAAAAGGTGCAACTGATGAATATTTTCAATTAGATCAGTTTGCTAATCACGATAATTA
>JBKJLB010000314.1:0-7896 GCA_046597075.1 Pelobium sp. | reverse complement strand
TAAAATGGCTTTTGAATTTTTTATTTAATTAATTAAATGTCAAAAGAAAAATCATCATCAGATTTTGTGGTAGCAGCATCGGGGTTAAACTCGTATCTTTTCTCTACCACTTCTTGGTTTGATTTGATGTATTCAACAGTTTCGGTTAAACCTTCAGCAAATTTTTCGAAATCTTCTTTGTATAAGAAAATTTTATGTTTGATGAATACACCATCCTCTAATCTCTTCTTGCTTTCGGTAATTGTAACGTAGTAATCGTTAGACCTAGTCGCTTTTACATCGAAAAAGTAAGTTCTTTTTCCCGCTCTAACCTTTTTCGAAAAGACTTCTTCTCTTTCTCTATTATCGTAATCTCCCATTTGAATGTGATATAATTAAGTTTGATGGGTTAAATAAAGAAAGAAATTATTAAAGTTCCAAATAATAGGGATAATCTTTAAGAGATTTGCTCTTCTTCTAAAAGTTGTTTTTCGTAAAGCTCGAAATAAATTCCTTTTTTATTCATTAAGAATGAGTGAGTTCCTTGCTCCGCTATTTCGCCATCCTCAAGTACTATAATTTTATCTGCGTTTTTTATTGTTGACACTCTGTGTGCAATTAAAACACTGGTTTTACCATTCATCACTTTCCCTAAATTACTCAATATTTCCTCTTCCGTTTTAGTGTCGACAGCTGAAAGACAATCGTCAAAAATTAAAATCTGGGGTTCTTTTATGATTGCTCTTGCAATAGAGACACGCTGTTTTTGACCTCCAGATAATGTAATTCCTCTTTCTCCAATAAAGGTTTCAAACTTTTTATCAAACTCGATGATATTTTTGTAAACCGCAGAATTTTTTGCAGCTGTTTCAACAGCTATATTATTTAATTCATCTTGTCCAAAAGCGATGTTTCTGGCAATTGTATCAGAAAAAAGAAAAACTTCTTGAGGAACAAACCCAGTCTGACTTCTATAATCTTCTAGGTTAATATATTTAATATTGGTGTTGTCAATTTTTATTTCGCCGCTATCCACGTCATACATGCGCATAATTAAGTTGGCTATGGTAGATTTTCCAGAACCAGTTCTTCCTATAATGGCTAAAAGCTCCCCTTGTTTTATATCAAAAGAAACGTTTCTTAAAGCTTTAATGCCAGTATCAGGGTATGTGAAACTTACATTTTCAAAAGAAATATCTCCATTTACTTTTAATGGATTTGGATTTGGGTTATTAATTTCTGGCGTTGTTTTTAGAAATTGATTGATTCTTTTTTGAGAAGCTGCGGCTCTTTGGATTAAAGTAGTTACCCATCCTAATGAAGTTACAGGGAAAGTAAGTTGGGTCACGTAAACAATAAACTCGGCAATATTTCCAGAACTTATTTTGCCATTCATCACTTGTAAACCGCCAACATATATGGTGATAATTGTACTTAAACCTACCATTAAAAGCATAATTGGAAAAAAGAAAGCTTGCACTTGAACTAACGAAAGTGATTCGTTTTTGTAATGTTCACTTTCAGCAGCAAATCCATTTCTTACACTATCTTCTCTAACGTAAGATTTTACCACCCTTATCCCTGAGAAAGTTTCTTGAACAAAAGAGGAAAGACTACTTAGCCTTCTTTGAATAAGCTCACTTTTTTTATTGATAATACTATTTACAAAATAGATGGTAATAGCTAAAATGGGTAAAGGAATTAAGCAATAGGTAGCCAATTTTGCATTTACACTAAACATTGCAATAATGATTAGAATAAATAATACAGTGGTATTGATGGTATACATAATGGCTGGTCCAATGTACATACGCACTCTACTCACATCTTCGGTAACCCTGTTCATTAAATCACCGGTATTATTTCTTCTGTAAAAAGCCAATGATAATCTTTGATAATGAGCGTATATCTCGTTTTTTAAATCAAATTCTATATGCCTTGAAGTAAGAATGATAGTTTGGCGCATGAAAAATAAGAATGAACCTCTTATTAAAGCCACTAACAAAACCAATCCGCCAAAAAATAAAAGACTATTACCAAAGATTGATAAAACTAAACTTTGGCGTTCGAAACCATTAAATAATCTATATAGCGCTATATTATCAGTAACTAAATCAAATGCTAAGCGAATAATTTGGGCTGGTAATACCGCGAAGAAATTCGAAATAACAACAAATATTACTCCTGGTAAAAGCTTCCATCGGTATTTGAAAAAGAATTTATTTAAGTAAGCGAGTTCCTTCATGTGATAGACAAAGTTAATATTAGTTTAGTGTTTCCCCACAGCTTTAATATAAAAGAGTCTTTAGAGTTCTTAGATAAAATTCTTGATCGTTATATTGGTTAAACAAAACGTAATAATGATATACTTTAAGCCAACTTCTTTTTTATAATTCAATTATTTCAAAAATTACAACTACTTTTGTGATGAAACGGCGAATCATTTTTTCCTATATGTCTTCAATTCAGTTAGAAACAAATTCGATATTTAATCAACTTAGCGTTTTCGGGCACCAAAAAGTAGTGTTTTGTAAAGATAATGATACTGGTCTAAGAGCAATTATTGCCATTCACGACACAACCTTAGGTCCTGCGGTTGGTGGTACAAGAATGTGGTCGTACCAAACAGAAGCAGAGGCATTAAATGATGTATTACGCTTGTCAAAAGCGATGACTTATAAAGCTGCAATTACAGGGTTGAATTTAGGGGGAGGGAAAGCGGTAATTATTGGAGATAGCCGAACAGATAAATCAGAAGCTTTAATGCGGAGATTTGGTCGTTTTATCGAAAATCTAAATGGACTATTCATCACAGCGGAGGAAGTAGGTACAGGTCCAAAGGATATGGAGTATATCCGTATGGAAACCAAATATGTTACCGGCGTTCCAGAATCTATTGGCGGTAGTGGTGAACCATCGCCCGTTACAGCCAAAGGTGTTTTTATGGGAATTAAAGCTTGTGTTAAAGAGCTTTACGGAACAGACAGTTTAGCTGGAAGAACGGTAGCAGTACAAGGAACAGGTCATGTAGGAGAGCATTTAGTAGGATTGCTTAGAAGCGAGAATGCAAAGGTTTATGTTAGTGATATAAATGATGAGCGCTTAATTAGGGTTGCTAAAAAATATGGCGCCGAAATGGTGAATAACAATAATCTATTTGATTTAGATTTCGATATATATGCTCCATGTGCTTTAGGCGCAACGGTAAACTCTGAAACCATAGGCCGAATGAAATGTCAAATTATTGCAGGTTCAGCAAATAATCAATTGGCTGATGAAAAGGAAGATGCCCAAATGCTTTTAGAAAAAGGCATTATATACGCTCCTGATTATTTGATTAATGCCGGTGGATTAATTAATGTTTATTCTGAGTTAAAAGGTTACAACAAGAAAAGAACCATGCAATTGGCCGAAAATATTTATGAAGCGACTAGAGGAGTATTAAAAAAATCAAAATTAGAAAATATACCAACTGTAATTGCCGCAAATCAGATTGCTGAGCAAAGAATTGCAGATATAAAAAAAATAAAATCATCTTATTAAAAGATAAAACATCAAATAGTAATAATACGGTTTTTTATAACCACTCGTTCTTTAAAAAATGTTAAACAGAAGGCATCTAAGAGTAAAGGTAATGCAAGTCATTTATGCATACCAGCAAGCAGAAACAAAAGACACTCGACTTTTCGAAAAAAATCTTTTGACAAGTGTTGACCAGGTTTTCGAAATGTATATCAGTTTATTAACACTGATTAATGATGTTGTTCAATATGCAGAAATTGATGCTATTGATAGATCAAATAAGCATCTCCCAACGGAAGACGATTTAAATGCCAACCTTAAAGTAATGGATAATTTATTTATCAAATTACTTTTGGATAATAGCGAATTCTTAAAAGCAAAAAAGAAATACAAAACTTCATGGGATTTTGATCCCGAGTTAGCTCGTTCTCTTTTTATGACTCTTAAAGCGTCAGAAGAATATAAAAACTATCTTAATAATCCGGTTCAGGATTTACATACCGATAAGGATTTAATAAAGTTTATTTTCAAAAAGATAATTCTTAAATCTACACTTTCACAACAAGCCTTAGAAGAAAAGCATTTAAACTGGCAAGTAGATCAGGATGTTTTACAGGCAATGATAGCCAAAACATTGAAAAACTTTTCTTCAGAAACAGGCGAACAAAAATTAGCGGAAGTAAGCTCTAGTTGGGTTGAAGATAGAGAGTTTATATTGGATCTTTTTCAAAAGACAATAGCGAATGATGCAGTTTATCAGAAATTAATTGCTGATAAAACTAAGAATTGGGAAGCGGATAGAATTGCCATGTTAGATGTTATTTTGATGAAAATGTCTTTAGCAGAAATGATTTATTTTACAAGTATTCCTGTTAAGGTGACCATTAACGAATATTTAGAAATTGCAAAAGAATTTAGCACTCCTAAAAGTAATTCATTCATAAATGGTATTTTAGACAAAATTTTATCAGACTTAAAGTCTGAAGGAAAAATAAAAAAATTCGGTAGAGGATTAATGTAACATAAAATGAAAAAACTTTTTATTGGCATAATTGCAATCATCGCATTAGCATCTTGCAATCAAAATCAAAAAACCAATTCTTCATCTCAGGCTGAAACCCAAACTAATGAAGTTTCTGCAGAAGCTGCTCCGGTAATGAAGTTTGATAAGGATGTATATGATTTTGGAAAAATTGTGGAAGGTGAAAAGGTTTCTTATAATTTCACCTTCGTGAATACAGGTAAGTCGCCTTTGATTATTAAAGATGCAGTTGCAACTTGCGGATGTACAGTTCCAGAGCCACCAACAGATCCAATTCAGCCTGGACAAAAAAGTATGATTAACGTTGTTTTTAGTAGTGCCGGAAAAATGGGACTACAAGATAAGGTAGTTACTATAACAGCTAACACCATACCTTCTCAAACTCAAATTCATTTGATAGGCGAAGTAATTAAGTAATTGAAAATTAATTAAATAGATAAATATGTTAAATTTTGTATTGTTGCAAATCCCATCAAACGTGATGAGTTTTTTACCCATGGTTTTGATTGTGGTTGTATTTTATTTTTTTATGATTAGGCCACAAATGAAAAAAGCTAAGGATCATAAAAAATTTATTTCTGAAATGAAAAAAGGTGATAAAGTAATCACTACTGCTGGAATACATGGTAAAATAGTTGATATGAATGAAACTACTATTTTAGTAGAGACAGAAGGTGGTGGTAAAATAAGATTCGACAAATCTGCAGTATCGCTTGATGCTTCAAAAACATTAAACGCTTAAATATCACAAGGCTTTAAATGGAAATGCCGTAATCATAAGCTGATACGGCATTTTTTTATAAATTTAGTTTTAGCAAGCAAAAAGCTAACAAAAGAAATAATGGCTTTAATCAAATTATCAGCTGTTGAGCGTAGAAAGCTCAGTATATTTTTCACCTGTTTAATTTTAGCAGTGGGAGCATGGCTATTTTTTGCTTTATCTAATAAGTATGAATACCAGGTAAAAGCCATGGTTAACTTTAAAAATCTCCCGTTAAATAAAGCCTTTAATCCACTACAATCTGACACTGTTTTATTAGATATTGAAGGAAGTGGTTGGCAATTACTATTTACAAAACTTCGCTTATATCCTAAAGACGTTAAGGTGGATTTAAAAATGCTAGAACGTAGAAACTTTGTTACGTTTAGCGAGCAACTATTCAGTATCAATAATTCATATTCTTCTGATCAAAAAATAAGAAGCGTAAATCCAGATACTTTATACTTCGACTTTACAACTCGTAAAGTAAAGAGAGTACCTGTAAGGTTAACTAGTGAGTTAAATTTTATTAAGCAATTTGGACAATCAGCTAAGGCTACACTTAAGCCTGATTTTGTTACTTTAACCGGCCCTCAAGCGGCTTTAGATAAAATAAAATATTGGGATACCGATACCTTTGTAATGAATAAAGTAAAATCAACTATTTTGGATAAAGTAGTTTTAAAGAGTCCTTCTGAGGCTAATATTACCATTTTTCCAACAAGTACAGAGGTTGAGATACCAATAGATGAGTTTACAGAAAAAGTGTTATTTATCCCAATTAAATTGATTAACAATAAACAGTATTTAAACGTAAAACTAGTGCCAGACAAAGTGAAAATCACTTTTATGGTTTCACTTTCAGATTATCCGAATGCAATTGAAGATAATTTTGAGGCGGTTGTAGATTTAAATCTTTGGAAAAATGAAAACGTAGCAGAACTTCCTGTCCATATCACGAAGAAAAAAGCTTTTACCAGAATTGGAAGAATAGATCCTTTACAGGTTAATTTTATGGTTAAAAGATGAGTTTAAAAGTTGGAATTACAGGTGGAATAGGAAGTGGAAAAACAACAGTTTGCCATGTTTTCCAACTACTAGGGATTCCTGTTTTTTATGCTGATGATGAAGCTAAGAGGTTAATGATTTCTGATCAAATTCTTGTGAAAGAGATTACCTTAGAGTTTGGTGCTCCATCTTATTTTGAAGACGGTAGTTTAAACCGAAAGCATATTTCAGATATCGTTTTTAAAGATTCTGACCAATTAAAAAAGTTGAATAGTTTTGTACATCCAGCGGTTTTTAGAGCAATGGAAAGTTGGGCATTGCTACAAAAGTCTCCTTACGTTTTAAAAGAAGCAGCATTACTTTTCGAGAGCGGCTCGTATCAGCAAAATAAGTTCAACATTTTAGTTTCTTGCCCGTTAGAATTAAGAATAAAACGAGTGATGAATAGAGATCAAATCTCCAAAGAAAAAGTCTTGGAAAGAATCCAGCATCAATTTTCTGAGGAAAAGAAAAATGATATGGCTGATTTTTTTATTCAGAACAACGAAGAAGAATTTATGATCACTCAAGTTCTCGATTTACATCAAAAGCTTTTAAAATTGAGTAATGAAAGCTGATTTCTTGATAAGGAAACCAGAAGGTTTGTACTGTTCTTACGGTGATTTTTACCTCGATCCTTTGTTGCCCATTTCAAAAGCGGTAATTTCTCACGCTCACGGCGACCATGCCCGTTCTGGTAACCACGATGTTTACTGTACACCACAGACACAAAAAATCATGCAGCTGCGGTTAAAAAAAAATCCTGCAAAATATTTTAATGCAATCAATTATCATCAACAATTCCAATTAGGAGAAGTTAAACTCAGCTTTTTACCAGCAGGACACATACTAGGTTCTGCAATGATAAAAATGGAGTTTGAAAAGGTTATTTATCTATTTACAGGCGATTATAAATTGCAGCCTGATGAAACTTGTGAAGCAATAGTTTTTTGTAAAGCCGATGTATTAATTACAGAAACCACGTTTGCAAATCCATTAACTCAACATCCAAATCCTGATGAAGAAATAAAAAAACTCAACCAAATTGATAGTAATATTTTATTGGGAGTTTACGGCTTAGGAAAAGCACAAAGACTTACCAGCCTTATTCATAAATATTGCCCTCAAAAGCAAGTATCTTTGCATTATTCTATTTATCCAGTTCATCAACTTTATCAAACAGAAGGAATTGATTTAGGGAATTTTCAACATTATCAGCGAACAGCATTTAAAGGAAATCCTAAAAATCAAATCTACATGGTGCCACCATTAACGTTCCAAAGCTATAATAAAGCAATTGGGGTTGTTAAAATATTTGCCTCAGGCTGGGAAAACCTACAAAAAGGTAATGACGAAAAACTTTTTATTTCAGACCATGTAGATTGGAACGATATACTGCAAACTATAAAGGAGGTACAGCCAAAAGAAGTGTGGACAATTCATGGTGATGGAAATTTACTAAAAGCTTATTTTTGTGATTCTTTAAAAGTAAAAATTTTGTAAATGCTTAAGGAACAAGAAGATTATTATATAAACGAAGATGGTA
>JBKJLB010000300.1:0-3700 GCA_046597075.1 Pelobium sp. | reverse complement strand
TTCTGCCACTTTTTCCGGAAATTTAACTAAGGCCTTTTCTATAAAACTTTCTAACTCATCTAAATTTTCATTCATATTTAAATGAAGCTCTTCAACTAGTTTATCAACTGTTTTTTCTGGTTGTTGCAGTAAGGCGATAAATAATTTATCTTTTGCTTGTGTATGATTAATTTGTTTATTGTCAATCAATTCAATAATTTGAGCAATTTCCTTTGCAGGAACTTTAAAATCATCGAAACTTAATTGCTGTTCATTTAGATAAGATTTAATAGTCCCCATTATCCAGTTGGATGCCATTTTGTAATTCTTGGTGAATTGCACAATCGACATAAAGTAATTGGCCATGCTTTTTTCTGATGTAATGACTAAAGCATCGTAAATTGGTAAAGCCATTTCTTTAGTTAATATCCTGATTAACTCTTCTGGCAACACTGGCATTTCGCTTTTAACTTCTGCTAAAAAATCATCTGATATAACTAAAGGTAATAAATCAGGCTCGGGGAAATAACGATAATCATTAGCCATCTCTTTTGACCTTAAAGGTGATGTTTTACCAGTTACTACATCAAAGTTTAACGTGTTTTGTTCAATACGTTCTCCACTTTCTGTCAATTTAATCTGTCGCTCAATCTCATGTTCTATCGCCTTTTGAACATTTTTAATGGAGTTTAAATTCTTCACCTCGCAACGATTGCCTAATTCTTTACTTCCTTTAAGTCGTATAGAAATATTAGCATCACATCTCATAGAACCTTCTTCCATGTTTCCATCACAGATATCAAGATAACGAACCAGCTTACGAAGCTCCGTAAGATAAGCCGCAGCTTCTTCACCAGAAGTGATCATTGGCTCGGTAACAACCTCTAATAAAGGAACTCCAGCCCTATTTAAATCAATATAAGAGTAGTCATCGTCTAAATCGTGGATACTTTTACCTGCATCCTCTTCCATGTGAATCCGATTTAAAATAATATCTTTTTCTTCTCCGCTATCTAATCTAATTTTTAGGCTTCCTCCGATACATATAGGCTGATTATCCTGTGTGATTTGATATCCTTTAGGTAAATCTGCATAGAAATAGTTCTTTCTATCAAAAAAATTGAATTGATTAATTCGACAATTTAGTGCTAAGCCTAAGCGAGTAGCGTATCTAATTGTTTTTTCGTTACAAAGTGGCAAAGCACCTGGCAGACCTAATGAAACAGAACTAATATTCTGGTTTGGTTCATTACCAAAACTAGCAGAATCTGTACAAAAAGCTTTAGATTGAGTAGATAATTGAACATGAACTTCTAGGCCTATTACGGCTTCGTATTGTTCATTCTTATGGTCTAAAATAAGCGTCATTTTTAATAAAAAAACCACTTTTCAGTAGCTTCATTGTGTTTTTTCAAATATAATTTAATTAGCATGAATTCATCAATTAAATACAATTATTATCGAAATGACAAAAACATGCTTTAAAATTCAGTTTCTAAATAAGGGTATTTCTAAAAACCTAAAACAGAAAAATAATTAAGCAAAAAAGGCTTCATTAATCTATGAAGCCTTTTAATACTGATTTTTGTTTTATCTATAATTTAGAATTAACACCTATACAGTTTAAATCTTCAAAAGCACTTGTTAATCTTTTTACAAATTGATCCTCGCCTTTCCTTAACCAAACTCTTGGATCATAGTATTTCTTATTCGGAGAATCTTCCCCATCTGGACTACCAATCTGAGATTGTAAATATCCTTCTTTTGCTTTATAGTAATTTAAAATACCTTCCCAAAAAGCCCACTGCATATCAGTATCGATATTCATTTTGATGGCTCCATAGGAAATAGCTTCTCTAATTTCTTCCTGAGAAGAACCTGAGCCACCATGAAAAACAAAATTAATAGGCTTTTCTGCACTTAAATTAAATTTATCTTTCACATAAACTTGTGAATTATGTAAAATCACAGGTTGCAATTTTACGTTTCCTGGCTTGTAAACACCATGAACGTTACCAAAAGCAGCAGCAATTGTAAATCTTGGACTTATTTTACTTAACTCCTCGTAAGCATAAGAAACTTCTTCTGGCTGTGTATATAGTTTCGAAGAATCAACATCAGAATTATCTACACCATCCTCTTCTCCACCGGTAACACCTAATTCAATTTCTAATGTCATTCCAATTTTGCTCATTCTAGCCAAATATTTTTTACAGATATCGATATTTTCTTCAATTGATTCTTCCGAAAGGTCAATCATATGTGAAGAGAACAATGGCTTTCCATGTGTAGCATAAAATTTCTCACCTGCATCTAACAATCCATCTATCCAAGGCAATAATTTTTTAGCACAATGATCGGTATGTAATATCACCGCAACACCATAATGTTCAGCTACTAAGTGGACGTGTTGTGCTGCAGATATACCTCCCAAAATGCAAGCTTGAAGTTTATCATTGTCTAATGATTTCCCAGCATAAAATTGCGCTCCTCCGTTAGATAATTGTACAATTACAGGAGAATTTACAGCTTTAGCTGTTTCCATTACAGCATTTATAGAATCTGTTCCTATTATATTTACAGCAGGTAAAGCAAATTGATGTTCTTTTGCTTTTTCAAATAATTCTTGAACCTGATCACCTGTAATAACTCCTTTAAAATCTTTTAAACTCATTTTATTCAATTTTTCTTGGTGCCGAAGTTAAAAAAAAATATCAATCTATATCTCTGATAACTTGAATTATATAAAAATTGAGGGTATTGACTCATTTTAAAGGCTTAAACAATTCATTAAAATTTCGTTTATTTGCAAACACACTATATTAAAAATATGGCTTGGTTTAAAAGAAGCATAAAGGGAATATCAACCTCCACAGAAGAAAAGAAAGAAGCGCCAGATGGAGTTTGGAATAAATGTCCCAATTGTAAAAAAGCGTTACACTACTCAGAACAGGTAGAAAATAAATACGTTTGTCAATATTGTAATTACCATTTAAGAATAGGTTCTAAAGAATATTTTGAGGTTTTATTTGATAAAAACTCATTTGTTGAATTGTTTGGTAATTTAACATCCGGAGATCCATTAAATTTTGTTGATTCTAAAACTTACACAGATAGGTTAGCCGAAAGTTATAAGAAAACTGGCTTAAAAGATGCGATTAGAGCGGCCTATGGTAAAATTGGTGGTGAAGATTTAATGATTGCTTGTATGGATTTTAATTTTATTGGAGGTTCTATGGGCTCTGTAGTGGGCGAAAAAATTGCTCGTTCTATAGATTACAGCATCAAACATAAAATTCCATTTTTGATGATTTCAAAATCTGGAGGAGCAAGAATGATGGAAGCTGCCTTTTCATTGATGCAAATGGCCAAAACATCTGCTAAATTAGCGCTATTATCACAAGCTAAAATTCCTTATATCTCTTTATTAACCGACCCCACAACTGGCGGAGTTACTGCATCTTATGCCATGTTAGGTGACATTAACATTGCCGAACCTGGCGCTTTAATTGGTTTTGCAGGCCCACGTGTAATTAAAGAAACTATTAAAAAAGATTTACCTAAAGGATTCCAAACCTCTGAATTTGTTTTAGAGCATGGTTTCTTAGATTTTATTGTTGATAGAAGAGAGATGAAAGCTAAATTAACTAGTTTCATTAAAATGATGAATAATTAATATTGAACTCTACATCACAAAAAAGCCTCGATGTTTTTCATCGAG
>JBKJLB010000198.1:0-7870 GCA_046597075.1 Pelobium sp. | reverse complement strand
GAAAGTTATGATCCTACATTAGCAAAAAAAGTGTATCAGTATTTAGCAAAAAAGCAATTTTTCGTTACTCCAACACTTTATATTGGACAAATTTTAGCTCACGTAGCAACTGATGATCATAGTCAAGATAAACTATTACCCTACATTGGAAAAGGAATTCAAGCGACTTATGCTGGTAGAGTTGCTAGTGCGAAAAGGGCGGCAAAAAGCGCTACTGGAGATTTTCATAATAAAACGGAAGATGTTTTTGGTAAAATGATAAAACCGATGTTCGATGCAGGCATCAATATATTAGCAGGTTCTGATTGCGGTGCTTTTAACTCTTACACCTACCCTGGCGAGGCATTACATGGAGAATTAAAACAATTGGTAAAAGCGGGGTTAACACCTGCACAAGCTTTAAAAACATCTTTTGTTAATGGCCCAAAATTTTTTAATAAGGAGAAATTTTATGGCTCTGTTAAAAAAGGAAAAATAGCAGACCTTTTAATTTTAGATGCTAATCCATTAGTTAAGATTGAAAATATAGATCAGGTAAATACGGTCATTAAAAACGGAAAGACTTTTACCAAAAAAGAACTTTCTGAAATGATGGAATCCATAAAGAATTAATTGGGATAGCTTATCTTTAAATAATCTAAAAAACAAAAAATGGAAATTGCAGCTAAAATCTTGATAGGTATAATTGCCTTGGCACATATTTACATTTTATGGATGGAGATGTTTGCTTGGGAAACCTTAGGGAAAAGAGCCTTTAAGGGTGCTTTAGCAAACGAACTTTTTAAACCAACAAAAGTATTGGCCGCTAATCAGGGTTTATATAATGGATTTTTAGCTGCAGGATTAATTTGGTCGCTACTCATTGAAAATAATCAGTGGCGTTTTTATATTTCGATTTTCTTTTTGAGCTGCGTAATGATTGCTGGACTTTACGGAACAATTACAGCTAGTAAAAAAATATTTTTTATTCAAGCTTTACCAGCTATCATTGCTTTGGTACTTCTACATCTAAAATAACCAATAAAGATTATCAATTTTCATTATTCCATTAAAATAGATGGATTGCGAAAAACAGTGCTAGAAATATTTTAATCATCAAATCAATATAAATACAAGGACCTATAAATGATAATTATTAATAAATTTAATTTCAAGCTTATTTTTTTATACTTTAGAAATTCTTTAAAAAACTAAACTATTGTATGTAGATGACAGATTTCCTAGCTAAAAATCCTAAACTTAACTTAGCTGTCATTAGTATTTTAGCTTGGTTTGCACTTTTTGCCCAACTTTACATCAATTTACAAACTAAGGAAGTTCAAACAGGGGAAATCTTAATCAGATATTTTAGCTTTTTCACGATTCTCACAAATTTGATTGTTTCCGTTTGCTGTACCAGCCTTCTAATCTCTAATAAAAGCAAACTCTCTATTTTTTTTGCCAAAACAGGTAATTTTACTGCCGTTACTGTCTATATTTTCATAGTTGGATTGATTTATAACGTTATTTTACGTTTCACCTGGAATCCTGAGGGATTGCAAAGAGTAGTTGATGAAATACTACATGTTGTAGTCCCTTTGTACTATTTAATCATCTGGATTCTCTTTGTCCCAAAAGCAATATTAAAAATAAGAGGTGTCGCTATTTGGCTAATTTATCCTTTGGTTTATTTTACATTTATTTTGATTCGCGGCTACTTCTCTGGCTATTACCCTTATCCTTTTTTAAATGTCACAAAATTCGGCATCAATCAAATTTTGACTAATGCCGTTGCTATAATGGCTGTATTTATACTGATATCTGTGATTTTGATAGCGATAAGTAATGCGATTTATAGAAAAAACGAAGATTTATACAAAGACACTAAAACCCGTAAGCAATCCTAAATCCCGAATTTACTTGTTTACTACCATCAAAAGCAAAACCATAATATGCTTTTATACCTATATATGAAAGCCCAAAATATAGCTCTTTATAGTTTTTATAATTAGGTGTACTTAGGTAATTTACCCCTATTAATTCTTGCAGTTTTAGCTTCCTCAAAATCGGAATTTTATTGGTAAAAAATCCAGAAAAGTTATGCTCAGCATGTAATTCTAGATATTCATTTGCTGTACTTTGCAAATAATAATCTAAAAATAAGAACTGATTTTGTGATGACTTAAAGCCAAAAGCTTTATTACCCATAAAGTGCTTAAAATCTGGATAAGAAATGTTTTTTGAACTCAGGAATTTACCAGCTTCGGCACTAAAACTAAAGTTTCCATAAAATCCTAATTTGATATCTGCCTTTCGAATTCCTAAACTCATGAAATCATAATCGGCATCTGATCCAAATAATTTAGGAATAGCTTTTTCATAAAGGAAGTTTAAAACTGGCCATTTGGATGGAAGATAGAATTTACCTGTTGGGTAAGTAATGTATTTATTGCTAAAATTATAACTTAAACCCAATCTTAGATTTAGGTTTTGATAGGTTGTAAACAAGGGGAAATCTACGCTTTTCAAAAATGGATTATTGGAAGTAAACTCCCTATTATCATAATCTTTAAAAGCATAATTAGAACTATTTGGCAACCATTTATTTGATTGATACGCGACTCTAAAACTTCCTCTTATCCCTCCGCCCAGTGCTGACGATATTTCTACATCTCCAAACTTCTTTTGATAAAATTTCGAGTAGTTTTTCTCATAAAGTAACGAGTTGATGGTATTCCCAAAAACGCTTAAACTTCCTTTGTCATTCAAATCCACCACATCAGATCCTAAAGAAATACTTAGGGTTTGTTTTTTTAGAACTGGTAAAACTAACTTTGTATTGGCGCTAAATAATTCATTCGAGAAGCCATATCTTACTTTACCACTCCAAAATAAATTTCGGTTATTTACAGTGTCTATTCTTCTGCTATAACTTGCTCCATAATTAATCACAAAACCCTCTACCGTATTGTAAGACATTGCATTTAATAGCCCATCAAAATGGTAATTTTCCTTTTTGTATCGGTCCCTTGGATTATAACCTCCAAATATCAATTTAAAAGGTTTGAGCTTATTGTTAACCCGATCTAAACTATCTAAATAAGGCTTGGACTCTCTCCTCTTGGCAATGCTATCTTTTAATTGATAATTTGCAACTTCTTCTTGGGTAAGTGGAATTGGTCGGGCATCGCTCCAATAGGTTGAGTCTTTTTTGTTTACTTCTTTGGTGATTTTTAAAACCTCTTTAAAATTAGTCTTCTCTTGCGATGGATTAAGTTCATAATTGTTGTAAACACCAACATAATTTCCTCCAAATTTAAATCCTAATAATCCTCCTTTAAAATCAAATTTAACAGTTGATGGCATCCAAATCTTTTTTCCAACTGGGATGAATTGTTGATTTATTTTTAGGCTGTCTAGAAGAGAAATATTAGATTCTTTGCTGATTAAAAAGTCAGTTGCAAAAATTCGCCAACTGTCTTCAATAATATAGATATATCCGCGATAAGCAGGATCATAATTTCTTTTAGGTAACAACTGAATTTTATTGATAAGCTCCCCATTTTCTACGGTGCTTCCTATCAATTTATAATCGTAATAAAACAAGGCATTATCTGCAATTGGAGAAACAAAAGGTCGGTTACTTAAACCATCCCAATTCTGATAATTTTCGTAAAAATTTAGAATTAAATCAGTAGCTCTATTGAAACTAAAAGAACGATTATTACCAGCCACTTTTGAGGAAATCATTTCCTCATGATAGTTTTTTGGCGGCATAAAACTTAAAACAGATTGTGATTCCGACTGATAAACAATGCCCGTACGGTTAGAATCTAAACCCGCTTCTTGAGCTACTTTATTTAAATCCCTACCAAAAAATTTCTCGGGAGCTTTTAATAATCGCTGAGATCCTTTAATATAAACTTCGCAATTGTAAGCTGGTGTTTCTTTTAAATAAACCTTTCTTTCGCGAATGGCTTTACGGATGATCGCATAAGCTGGATCTTCCCCTTTATTGGTCACTAGCACATCTTTCAAAATATAAGCTTCAATAGGTAAGATAGCATCTAAAGTAATATCGCTATTCACATTTGCCGACTTCACTAAAGATTTAAATCCAATGGCACTATAATTAAGCTCATATATACCCGCTTTAACTTTCAAAGTATATTGCCCGTTTCCATTTGCGGAGGTACCAATACTCGTCCCTTTTATAAATACTGTTGCAAAAGGTATGGGTTGGTTATCTTGGTCTTTAACAGAGCCATTAATAACAAATGTTTGTGCAAAACTGATGGTTGAAATAAAAAGAAATAAAATAATTGAATAAGTATTCTTCATGTAGATTAGATTTTAGACTAAGACGAAAATTTTAGAAAATGGTTACAGTTTATTTAAAAATAAATTAAGTTAAAAATTATAAGAAAGCTTAAAGCCTTGATCGAGTTTACCAAAAGAATCGAATGAAATGGCGTAATCAATCCTAAACATTAACTTTTTTAATCCGCCGTACACTTCAAAATAATTTCCTTTTTGTGGTTGGTATAAATAGGCACCCCCTATTAATTCCTGTATTTTTAGATCCCTAACTAATGGTATTCTAGCAGTAAATTTTCTATTGAAATTGTGTTCAAAATGCGCCTCAACAAAATACTCATCAGTACTATAAGTATAAAAATTTAAAAAATGGAAATTCTTTAAACCTGGATTAAAGACCAAAGCTAAGTTTCCACTAAAATGTTTCCACTCGGGGTAGAAAACATTTCTATTCTGAAAAAACTTCCCAGCACTTACCGAGTAAGAACCAAACCCCCATAAGCCTAAGTCCAACTTCTCTTGTTGTAATTCCAGTTCTGAAAATTGATAGTTAGAAGCAGAGTTGAACACTTTTGGAATTCCTTTTCTATAATTTAGAATTAACCTTGGGCCCTTTGGTAAAAAGAAGATCTTTTCTCCGTTACGGTTCTCATAATCCTGATTAAAGGAATAAATTAATGAGCTATTTACAAATAAAGCTTTGTGATTTGGAAAAAGCTTAGTTTGTTGGTCGGGATTTAAAGGGTTGTTTGAACTAAAATTTCTTTCTTTAATATTCCTGAAAAGAAAATCAAACTCATTTTCGAGTGAAATATTACGAGAAAGTTCTACACCTACCGACCAGTATAAACCCTTTAAAATTTCGGTTCCAATACTCGTACTAATATATTCCTTACGATACAATTTCATAAAGTTTTGCTCAAAAAGTAAGGTATTGATACTATTTTGAAGCGAATTCAAACTTCCATTAGGATTCAAATCTTGATAAGTACTTCCAAAACTAACATTCCAAAGCCCTCTTCTTTTGGGGTCAAATAACCTAGTTAAAGAAATATCTGAGTTCAATTCTTTATTGCTAAAACCATATCTAATTCGGGGATTTACCGACCAGTATTTATTTTCTTTGCTATACTTTATAAAATTTATACCATAATTTAAACCAAGTCCTTCAATTGTATTATAGAAAAATGCAGGTACAATTGCATCGAAAATGATGGCTCTATGTCTTCGCTCACTGCTCCAGATTTTTTCATTGAAGAGCAATGGAAAAAGCTGCGGCTTTTGCACTAGTTTTTGCAAAGAATCTTTTTCAGAAGCTTTATTATGTTGGTATTCATAACTTAGCCTTTCCTGAAGTGTTAATGGGATTGCCCTGTCCTTATTAGTGAAATTTGATAAGGTCCTTTTATCCTCAATTAATACCTCATGCTTATCAAAGGTTAGATTTTCGGGTATATCACTTTTGTATCCAGAAAAGTAAGCATCTGCTTTACCAGAGAATTTAAATTTTAGAAAGTCACCTTTAAACCCTACCTCAGAAAAAGATAATCTGTTTAAGTAATCAAAGTTTTGCTTAATATTTAAAGAGTCAATAAAATCAATCCCTTGCTCCCCATCAAGCTTAAAATTTATCTGTTTCAGTTGGTAATTCATCGTATCTAAAACAAACGTCCCTCTAAATAAAGGTCCAAAACGATGCTTTGGAATGATCTGAATTAAAGCGTCTTGTTTCGTAATCCCTAGTAATTTAAAATCATAATACCTCTGAGCATTTTTTCCAAGCGGCGAGATAAAATATTTATCGCTAATCGCTTCAATTTTAATTAGCTGATTATCAAAATTAATAGACAACTTCTTTGCAGCATCAAAATCATAGGAAGGGTATCTACCAAAAGTCTGATCTTGCTTAATTTCTTCCTTAAACCCTTTTCGTTCGTCAAAATAAAATTTAGAGCCCACCTCAGAAAGCCATAACAATTCTCCATTTCTAAGTTTAATACTATTGCTGGTGTTTCTTCCAAGAAATCTTTTTGGCTTATGATTTAGGATTAGATTATTTTTAACATAAGCATTTACCGAAAAAGAACTTCGGTTAATATCTCGTACAAATCTAATGCTGTCTATTAATATCTTTTGATTAACAATGCTGCTATCTGAAACTTGAGCAAACCCATCAAACATGAACAAAATCAAACAAAACGACAATAAAACTCTTTTCATTAATATTTTAAATAGCAAAAGCTGTGCAGCTTTTATTTTGCACCCAAAAATGATTCCTTACTTTAGCGATTATTAAACCCAATTATTATGTACCAAACATTAAAACCAGTTCTTGAGAAAGAAATTGAAGATATCAAATCTGCCGGACTGTATAAAAAAGAAAGAATAATTGTTACGCCGCAAGGTGCAGATATTAAAGTAAATGATGGCAAAGAAGTGATAAATTTTTGTGCTAATAATTATTTAGGCCTTTCTTCTCACCCAAAAGTAATTGAGGCTGCAAAAGCTTCCATTGATTCACACGGTTTTGGAATGTCTTCTGTACGTTTCATTTGTGGAACTCAAGATATTCATAAAGAGCTAGAAAAGAAGCTCTCTGAGTTTTTAGGAACTGAAGACACCATCTTATATGCAGCTGCTTTTGATGCAAATGGTGGTGTTTTTGAGCCTTTATTTAATGCTGAAGATGCCATAATTTCAGATGAATTAAATCATGCTTCTATTATTGATGGGGTGCGTTTATGTAAAGCACAACGCTACCGTTACAAACATGATAACATGGCTGATTTAGAAAAACAATTGCAAGAAACTCAAAATCTACGTCATCGGATTATTGTAACAGATGGTACATTTTCTATGGATGGAACCATTGCCCAATTAGATAAAATTTGCGACTTAGCCGATAAATACAATGCTTTAGTGATGATTGATGAATGCCATTGCAGTGGTTTTATGGGAAAAACCGGACGTGGAACTCACGAACATCACCATGTAATGGGTCGTGTAGATATCATTACCGGGACTTTAGGTAAAGCTTTGGGTGGTGCGTCTGGTGGTTTTACTGCCGGACCAAAAGAAGTAATTGATATTTTACGTCAACGCTCCAGACCCTATTTATTCTCGAATACTTTAGCACCAAGTATTGTTGGAGCAAGCATAGCGGTTTTAGATATGCTTACTGAGACTACTGAATTACGCGATAAATTAGAAAGTAATACCAACTATTTCCGCAAAAAAATGACTGAAGCTGGCTTTGATATTAAAGCTGGAGTTCATCCAATTGTACCTGTGATGCTATATGATGCGCAACTTTCGCAGGATTTTGCAGCAAGAATGCTTGAAGAAGGAATTTATGTGATTGGGTTTTATTATCCTGTTGTTCCTAAAGACAAGGCAAGAATTCGTGTTCAAATGTCAGCAGCACATGATCAACATCATTTAGATAAGGCTATTTCGGCTTTTATTAAGGTTGGAAAAGAGTTGAAAGTGATTTAGATGTCTAAGCGGGAAAGGCTGAAAGATTATGGTGGAATCATAAGGTAAAAGGCCGAAATCCAATTTTTGGCATTAAATT
>JBKJLB010000154.1:0-9355 GCA_046597075.1 Pelobium sp. | reverse complement strand
TTTTTCGGTCTGTGAGGACACAGACCGAGGGTTAAAAATCCTAATCCCCATCAGTAACACAACCTTCTGTTGCGTTTTTTACGAGTTTATAATATTTGTATAAGACTCCACTTTTTACCGGAGGCTCTGGTTTAATCCAATTTGCTCTACGTTTAGCTATTTCTTCATCACTCACCATTAAATTAATGGTATTGGTAACGGCACTAATTTCAATCACATCATTATCTTGGATAATACCAATATTTCCACCCTCAACAGCTTCTGGTGTAATATGACCAACTACAAATCCATGTGTTCCACCAGAAAATCTGCCAACAGTTATTAAAGCTACTGAAGCGCCTAGGCCTGCTCCATAAATTGCAGAGGTAGGTTTTAGCATTTCGGGCATTCCTGGTGCACCTTTTGGACCAGCATTTTTTATGACCACTACATCGCCAGCTTTCACTTTACCAGACGAAATCCCATGAATCAATTCAAATTCACCATCAAAAACTCGGGCCGGTCCCGTAAATGACTCTCCTTCTTTACCACTTATCTTAGCTACAGAACCCATTGTAGCAATGTTTCCATACAACATCTGTAAATGGCCAGTTTCCTTAATTGGGTTTTCTATAGGGAAAATAATTTTTTGTTTATCAAAATCTAAGTCAATGGCTTCCAATACATTTTCAGCTAAAGTTTTTCCGGTTACGGTTAAACATTCGCCGTGTAGCAAACCTTTGGAAAGTAAATACTTCATAATAGCAGGAATTCCGCCCATCAAATGAACATCTTCCATCATGTAAGTTCCGCTAGGTTTTAAATCGGCAATTACAGGAGTGTTATCACTAATATTTTGAAAATCTTCAAGTGTTAAAGTAATCCCTACAGATTTTGCCATGGCAATTAAATGTAACACTGCATTGGTAGAACCGCCTAAAACCATTACCATCACCATTGCATTATGAAATGCCCTTTCGGTCATGATATCGCTTGGCTTAATATCTTTTTCTAAAAGAATTCTGATGTATTTCCCAGCTTCTAGACATTCGTTTTTCTTTTCATCACTTAAAGCTGGATATGATGAACTATAAGGCAAACTCATTCCTAAAGCCTCAATTGCTGATGCCATTGTATTTGCGGTGTACATGCCACCACAAGCACCTGCACCCGGACAAGCATTTTGAATTACTCCGTCATAATCTTCGTCAGAAATATTACCAGCTAGTTTTTGTCCCAAAGCTTCAAAAGCCGAAACTATATTTAATGATTCTCCTTTATATTTTCCAGAATGGATACTTCCACCATAAACCATTATTGCTGGGCGATTTAATCTACCCATGGCCATAATTGCGCCAGGCATATTTTTCTCGCATCCCGGTAAGGCTATCACGCTATCATAATAATGACCACCACAAACAGTTTCAATAGAATCGGCAATTAAATCACGAGAGACTAAAGAAAAGCGCATTCCATCGGTTCCATTTGTAATCCCATCAGAAATACCAATGGTATGAAACATTAAACCAACTAAATCATTTTGCCAAACACCCTTTTTCACTATCGCAGCTAAATCGTTAAGGTGCATGTTGCAGGTATTACCATCGTAACCCATACTTACTATGCCCACTTGCGCTTTTGCCAAATCTTGCTTGGTTAAACCAATTCCATACAACATAGCTTGAGAGGCTGGTTGCGTAGGATCTTGCGTTAGTGTTTTACTGTATTTATTTAATTCCATTTATATAATTACTTCGAAACTCAATTTATCAAGAACTAAATTTTTATAAACCCTTTGTAAACTTGCTCCTAAACTATTCGAAAAAGCAAGGGGAAAAATTTGATTTTCTATAGACTGTATTCCTACAATCTCAACTGCTGTTCCGCTTAAAAATGCTGCATCAGCCTTTTTGAAATCCTCGGGAGTTAAATTCTTTTCGATAACCTCTATATCTAATTCTTTAGCAAGCTGAATAATTGTTTTGCGAGTTATTCCAGCTATAATATTTTCTTCTTTCGGAGTGTATAACTTTCCATCTTTTTCCAAAAAAAGATTCGCCGAGGAGGATTCGGTGAGGTAACCATGCATATCTGTTAAAATAGCCTCGTCAAACCCTTTTCTTTTTGCTTCCGAAACGGCCAACACGGACCCAATGTAGTTCCCAGTAACTTTAGCAGATACTGGAGATGATTTTGGATTTCTACTTTCGTAGGAAGAGAAGCAAGTCTTTAATAACTCTCCCCCATAGTATGAATTCCATTCCCATGCCATTAAGATAATGTGAGACCCAATAGAATTAACCATTGTCATATCTGCATCCGCAACAACAATCGGCCTGATGTAGGCATTCGTCAGTTCATTTTTAGCCAATAATTTGTAAGTATCCTTAATTAATTGGTCAATGTCCCATTTGAATGGTAAATGAATTTGTTCGCAAGAGTTCTTTAAGCGCTCAAAATGCTCTTTAGCTTTGAAAACTTTTATGCCGTTGGCTGTTTGATAAGACCTAATCCCTTCAAATGCACCAAAACCATAGTGTAGCGTTTGACTGTCAACTGCAATCCCAATATTTTTAGAAGAATGAAATTCACCATTCTGATAAATCACTTTCTCATTCGTATAATTAATCATCATATTCTATAATTACATTATAAAAAAAAAGCCTTCTTTTGATAGAAGGCATTGTTTAGGTTTATAATTTATTAGTTAAAACATGCCTTGCTCTTCTTACCTATTAGTAAGAGGTTTATCACAATAATTAGGAGGATAATAAAAAGCATCGTTCAATAACTGTTTTCGCTTACTCAAGATAGGCTAAGTGATGCTACCTGTCAATAGCAAAATCGAAACGTGATGAAAAAAAATTTAATTCTATTTTGGGGGCATTGGCAGAATTAAATTTTAGTTAATCTTCTTTGTCTGGGGTTTAATTTTCAATTTTTTATACTAAACAACGAATTGGTATTTGGTATAAAATCTTATGCAAGCATAAGATAAACTAAAATTCTTCCTAAAGTTGACGATCTAGGGGGAATAATTTTAAAATTATAGGCATAAAAAAAGCCAATCGTTAGATTGGCTTTTTATCTTTTATTAAGAGTACTATTTTTCAACTACAGATTCGGCTAGAACAATTACTTTATTATTAATTACCTCAACCACTCCTCCTTTTGTATAAAACTTATGCTCTTTTCCAGCGCCCCTTATTATAACTTTTCCATCATCTAAAGTTGAAATGATTGGAGCATGATTATTCAAAATTTCAAAAGACCCTTGAGCACCAGGTACCGTAACAGAAGTTACTTCGCCTTCGAATATTTTTTTGTCTGGAGTTAATATTTCTAAAGTCATTGTTTTTGGATTTGAGATTTGAGATTTGAGATTTGTGACTTATAAAGTCTTTTCTCATTTCTCCAATCTAACTTCTCACATCTACTTAAGCGTTTGCCTCAGCTAATAATTTTTTACCTTTTTCTATCGCTTCTTCAATATTACCAACTAAGTTGAAAGCTCCTTCTGGATATTCATCAACCTCGCCAGCCATAATCATGTTGAAACCTTTAATTGTATCCTTGATGTCAACCAAAACACCCTTTAAGCCAGTAAATTGTTCGGCTACGTGGAAAGGTTGAGATAAGAAACGTTGAACTCTTCTTGCTCTGGATACTGTTAATTTATCTTCTTCAGATAATTCATCCATACCTAAAATTGCAATAATATCTTGCAGTTCTTTATAACGTTGTAGAATCTCTTTTACGTTTTGTGCGCAAGTGTAGTGCTCATCACCTACTACAACAGGTGTCAAGATTCTTGAAGTAGAATCCAGAGGATCCACAGCAGGATAAATACCTAGCTCCGCAATTTTACGAGATAATACAGTTGTTGCATCTAAGTGAGCAAAAGTAGTTGCTGGAGCTGGATCGGTTAAATCATCAGCAGGAACGTAAACCGCTTGTACCGATGTAATAGATCCTCTTTTTGTGGATGTAATACGCTCTTGCATGGTACCCATCTCTGTTGCCAAAGTAGGCTGGTAACCTACTGCCGATGGCATACGACCTAATAAAGCCGAAACTTCAGAACCTGCTTGAGTAAAACGGAAAATGTTGTCGATAAAGAAAAGAATATCTTTTCCTTGTCCATCCGCTTCACCATCTCTATAATATTCTGCAATTGTTAATCCTGATAAAGCTACACGAGCTCTAGCGCCTGGAGGCTCGTTCATTTGTCCAAATACGAAAGTTGCTTTTGAATCTTTTAAAGCTTCTTTATCTATTTTAGATAAGTCCCATCCACCTGCTTCCATAGAGTGTTTGAATTCATCACCATATCTAATGATGTCAGCCTCAATCATCTCACGTAAAAGGTCATTTCCCTCACGGGTACGTTCACCAACACCAGCAAATACAGATAAACCGTCATATGCCTTGGCTATATTATTGATTAATTCTTGAATCAATACAGTTTTACCCACACCTGCTCCACCAAATAATCCGATTTTACCACCCTTTGCATAAGGCTCTAATAAATCAATTACTTTAATTCCAGTGAATAAAATTTCATTTTCTGTAGATAAATCTTCGAAACGAGGAGGTTGGTTATGAATGGATTTACCATTTGTTTTGTCAACATTTTCAATACCATCAATAGCTTCCCCGACCACATTGAAAACACGACCTTTAATAGCGTCTCCAACTGGCATTTTGATAGGAGCACCACTATCCACCACATCCATTCCTCTAACTAATCCGTCAGTAGAATCCATGGCAACAGCT
The DNA here is from genome assembly GCA_046597075.1 of Pelobium sp. Taxonomy (GTDB): domain Bacteria; phylum Bacteroidota; class Bacteroidia; order Sphingobacteriales; family Sphingobacteriaceae; genus Pseudopedobacter. The sequence goes on along the minus strand of JBKJLB010000154.1, from coordinate 4,600 downwards.
CTTACTCTGTCTTCACCTAAGTGTTGTTGAACTTCTACAACAATCTTCTGACCGTTATCCTTTGTAATAACTAAAGCATTAAAAATTTTAGGAAGTTTCGCATCATTAATGAAACTTACGTCGATTACCGGACCTATTATTTGCGCTATTTTTCCAACGTTTGGCATATTGAAATTTACTAATTTATCAATGAAATATAAATTTATTCAACGAATTTTTGAGAGGGCGAAATTACTGTTTATTCATCAAAATACAAATATAAGGATGCAAAATGTTTTAATTATTATATAAATATCGTTTTAAGCTCAAATTTGTTAATTTTTAACAATATTAAAAGTTTAAATGACCTATTTTTAAGGAGGAGATTTGACTAAAAATTTAATGAAAATATTTCCTTAAAAAAAATAGGATTAAATTATAATAATTGTTATGCTTGCATAATAAAAAAATGATTCCAAGTCATTTTAACCAATAAACTTTAAAATTAAAAAAAATGGATATTAAATACCTTTCTAAATGGGGGTTAGCGGTGTTATTGCTAGCAACTGTAGCGTGTGAAAAATTACCAGAAGATGGTTTACTATCACAAGAAAATGCTGTTAAGCCTACTGCCGGAACAGCAGATTTCACTAGATTTATTTCTATAGGGAATTCATTAACCGCTGGTTTTGCAGATAACGGTCTTTATTTGTCTGGTCAGCTTAATTCGTTTCCAGCTATTATGGCCCAGCAAATGAAATTAGCTGGAGGTGGCGAATTTCCTCAGCCTTTATTCTCAACTGCACAAAAAAATGGTTCTGGATACGTTAGATACGGTGGGTTAACAGCAGCTGGAACTCCTAACTTAATTCCTGTAACTACAGAATTGGGAATTAGGGGTGTTGCAAATATACCAGGTTTTGGTAATGTGACTTTATACACTAAATCAACTGGTCCAATTAATAATTATGGTGTACCTGGTATTAAGCTTCGTGATGTTAAGTTAGCAGTTTACGGAAATCTTAATGGATATTTTGAACGTCTACTTCCTGGTAATGCAGGTGCAAACTCAACAACGTATTTAGATTTTGCAACAGCAACTCCTTTCACCTTTTTTACCAATTGGTTAGGGAATAATGATGCTTTAAGTTACGCAACTTCGGGCGGAGTTGGAGATGTTTTAACTCCAAAAGCAGTCTTTGCCACCCTATATACTGAAGTAATTGCAAAGTTAACAGCGAGTGGTGCAAAAGGTGCTGTAGCAACAATACCTGATGTTTCTACTATTCCATTTTTTAATACTGTAACTATTTCAGCAATTTTAGCTACTGTCAAAAGGGCTAATCCTTCTGTTCAAGCAATATTTATCCAAACTTCTGCAGGTGCTAGGATAGCTACTAGTGATGATTTAGTTGTTTTAAGTTTTCCAACTTCTTTAATAGGAGTGCCAAATGGTAATTCTTTACCTTATGGTCTACACCCAGGAAACCCAATTGAAAGTAAATTTATCTTAGATAAAGATGAAGTTTTAAATGTTAGAGATTTCGTTACTAGTTACAATGCAACTATAAAGAGCGTTGCTGATAGTAAAGGATTAGCGGTTTTTGATGCTAATGAATACTTGAAAAAATTTGTTGGATTAGGTACTACTGTAGATGGCGTTACTTTTACTACAGCTTATATTAGCGGTAAATTATTTTCTTTAGATGGCGTTCACTTAACGCAAATGGGCTATGCGGCTGTTGCTAACGAGTTTATAAGAGTAATTAATGAGAAGTATTCATCTACTTTACCTAGAGTAAATTTAGGTAATTACACTTTTTTAAAGTTTAATTAATTTTTGATTTTGATAATAGGGAAGGACCGAGCTTTGGCTCGGTCCTTTTTTGTTTATCAACTTTTTATTTTTTCATTTCAGATTTAATCAATTATTTTGGGGCAGATATGAAAAAAATATTGGTTACTGGAAGCAATGGTCTTTTGGGTCAAAAAATTACTGAAAGAATTCTCTCTAAAAAAGACTTTGATCTAATTGCCACTGCAAAAGGGCCAAATAGGTTCAGTTTAAAAGAAGGCTACAAATATGCAGAAATGGATATTACGGATCCTAAAAACGTTAATCAAATCCTTCATCAGTTTAAGCCCGATGTAGTGATTCATACCGCGGCGATGACTAACGTGGATACCTGTGAAATAGATAAGGAGCTGTGTTGGAAATTAAATGTAGCTGCTGTTGGAAATTTAATTGCAGCCTGCAAATCAAATAACGCTCAATTGATACACCTATCAACCGACTTTATTTTTGATGGTGCTAATGGTCCTTATCTAGAAAATGCCGTTCCAAATCCTTTATCCTATTATGGAGAATCTAAATTAGCAGCTGAAAAGCTTTTACAAGCATCAGATATTCATTGGACAATTTTAAGAACCATCATTGTTTATGGAATAGTAAATGATATGAGCAGAAGCAATATTGTGCTGTGGGCAAAAGGAGCTTTAGAGAAAGGAAATCCAATTAATGTAGTGGATGATCAATGGCGAATGCCTACACTTGCAGAAGATTTAGCAGAGATTTGCTTGTTGGCCGCCGAAAAAGGAGCTAAAGGTATTTATAATGCTTCTGGTAAAGACATGATGAGTATTATTGAACTGGTTCAACAAGTTGCAGATTTCTATCACTTAGATAAATCGTTAATTAATCCAATCAGTTCATCTTCATTAAATCAGGCAGCTAAAAGACCAGTAAAAACAGGTTTCATTTTAGATAAAGCGATGAATGAGTTAGGTTATCGACCACATTCATTCTACGAGGGTATGAAAATTATGCAAGAACAAGTAGAGCGTTTACAAACTAAATCTTAAAATAGGGGTTAATATTCAATTAAATTTCAAACATTAAATCACAAAATTATGGCATTAAAAGTTGGAGATCAAGCTCCAGATTTCAAATTATTTGGTTCGGACTTAAAGGAAGTAAGTTTAAAAGATTTTGCAGGAAAAAAAGTGATTATTCATTTTTTCCCGATGGCATTTACAGGAGTATGTACCACTCAATTGTGTACCATGAGAGACAATTTTGGCTTTTACGATGGTTTAGGAGCTCAGGTTCTAGGGATATCAGTAGACTCGCCATTTACTTTAGCAAAATTTAAGGAAGATAATCAATATCAATTTCCATTATTATCAGATTTCAATAAGGAAGTTTCCAAGGCTTATGAAGCCATTTATGAAGAATTTGTTTTTAATTTAAAGGGTGTTTCCAAAAGAGCGGCTTTTGTTTTAGACGAAAATCATAAAATTATTTATGCAGAAGTTCTAGAATCTGCTGGAGATCTTCCAGATTTCAAAGCAATTGACGATATTGTGAGATAATCATCAAAACCTAATCTCATGGACGGATCAATAAGCTTAATCTTAATCATTATAGGGAGCACAGTTGCACTTTTTTTATTATTGTATTTATTACCTGTAAGTCTTTGGTTTACAGCCCAGCTTTCGGGGGTAAAAATCAATTTATTAAACTTGGTTTTGATGAGATTGAGAAGAGTGCCTCCTTCTTTAGTGGTAAACGCAATGATTACCTCTACAAAGGCAGGTTTAAACATCACCTCTAACGAAATTGAAACTCACTTTCTAGCTGGCGGGCATGTAAACAATGTAATAAAATCACTTATATCTGCTGACAAAGCGAACATTCCTTTAGATTTTAAATTGGCTACAGCCATTGATTTGGCAGGAAGAGATGTTTTTGAAGCCGTTCAATTGTCGGTAAATCCAAGAGTGATTAATACTCCCCCAGTTGCCGCAGTTGCAAAAGACGGAATCCAGTTGATTGCAAAAGCTAGGGTAACGGTAAGAGCAAACATTAATCAATTGGTAGGTGGAGCAGGTGAAGAAACCATTCTGGCTAGGGTTGGAGAAGGTATTGTAACCACCATTGGATCGGCAGTAAGTCATAAAGAAGTGTTGGAAAATCCAGATAAAATTTCAAAGGTGGTGTTGAGTAAAGGTTTAGACTCTGGAACTGCATTTGAAATTTTATCCATTGACATCGCAGATATTGATATAGGTGATAATATTGGCGCCAAATTACAAACAGATCAAGCAGAAGCGGATTTGAAAGTAGCCAATGCAAAAGCAGAAGAGAGGAGAGCGTTTGCTGTAGCATATGAACAAGAAATGCGAGCTAAGGCGCAGGATGCAAGAGCAAAAGTAATCGAAGCCGAATCACAGATTCCTTTAGCCATTGCTGAATCCTTTAGAAGTGGTAATTTAGGCATCATGGACTATTATAGAATGCAAAACATTCAAGCGGATACAGATATGAGAGAATCTATTTCTCGTCCGGCTGGAGAGCAGAAAAAGGATAAAAAGTAAAGTTTAAATATCGAATGATTCCAAAGTTTGTGAATCATTTGATATTAAATTTTGCAAAACAAAGTGGAATACTTACTTTTGCAATCCAATAAATGGACCTGTGGCTCAACTGGATAGAGCACTTGACTACGGATCAGGAGGTTAGGGGTTCGAATCCCTTCAGGTTCACCAAATAATTTAAGGTAAAGCCTTTTTACCTGCTGGCAAAAAGGCTTTACCTTAAATTATTTGGTGAACCTGAAGG
>JBKJLB010000110.1:0-7716 GCA_046597075.1 Pelobium sp. | reverse complement strand
AATGTGATTTACATAACCACTTTTTTAGCATTAATTGGAGGGAGCTTAATTTACTTTTTTGTTCCAGATGGACCTTTTCGAAAACAAGGTCAACAACTAAAATGGTCAGCTTTTTTTACTGCTTTTCGGAATCAGCATTTTAAAGCAGCAGCATTTGGTTATTTCGGGCACATGTGGGAACTGTACACTTTTTGGGCGTTTGTTCCCTTGATGCTTGTTCAATATAAACAATATCATAAACTGGAGGATTTGAACATTTCTCTTTTCAGTTTTTTGATTATTGCTTCGGGTTCTTTAGCATGTGTTTTAGGTGGATATTTGTCCCAAAGTTTTGGGGTTAGAAAAATTGCTGCGTTAGCATTATCGTTTTCTGGTTTATGTTGTGCCTTGTCTCCAATTATTTTTCTCTTTACTAGTTTGCCCGTATTTCTAAGTTTTCTTTTTTTTTGGGGGATGGTTGTGGTAGCGGACTCACCTTTATTCTCAACCTTAGTAGCACAAAATGCCCCTCAAGAAACTCGAGGAACTTCTCTAACGATTGTCAATTGCATCGGCTTTAGCATCACGATTATTAGTATTCAAAGTTTGCAGTTCATTTCGGCCTTTATATTGCAACCTTATAATTACATGTTTTTAGCTATTGAACCAATGTTTGGGCTTTGGTGCCTATTTCACAAAACAAAAAAAGTGCTTCCATAAGAAAGCACTTTAATATAATTTTGAATTGTTATTCTATCTTATAAATGGAGCCACAATATCCAAAATAGCTTGTTTTGTTAAAGGTTCATCAAATGCTTCTGTTGCAGCACTAGTTGATATTTTTCCCCCAACTCCATTTAAAGTTGTGATATTTACTCCAGCTTGTGTAACATTATCTTCCCCAGCGAAACTTGCAGCAACCTGTGGAACGCCTGTATCATTCGCTCCAGTAATCCAAGCTTTAATATTAGGTGCTTGACCAGCTGCTTTTCTCATCTGACGTATATGGGAAGCATGACGAGCTTCTACAGAATGGATATTTAAAGCTGCGGTTAATACCACTTTATTACCCAATAGGCTTGGAGCCTGACCTTTGTAGGCTCTTACTCCTGTATCTTCAAAGGTTTGCGCTACAGCTAAGAAAGTCGCATAATTAGAAAACACATCGTTGAACGTTCCTCTAGCGGTAAAATCAAAATTAGGTTTTGCAACTGCAGCAGTTCCCAAAACAGATTTTAAGAATGCCACGTGAGCATTTTCGTCATCTCTAATTTTTGTTATAGCTGTTAATGCAGCACCAGCAGGAATTAAACCTGTTGTTGAAACACCCTTGATATAAAATTCTGATTCAAGGTATTCTAAAGTTAATGCAAAGTTTAAAACATCATTAACGGTAGAGGTCGATTGTGCTTTTGCGGTGTTAAAGAATGATCCTAAAGCAAATGGCAAGGAAGATAATGCCACTTTGCTACCAAAACTACCCATACTTTTAAGTGCGGCTCTTCTTGGGTTCAATTTATCCGTGATCTCAGGATCCATTGTTTCTATGTCTTTTATTATATTAAATAAATTCATGGTTGTTTAATTAAGAAGGTAAGTTACTTGCGTTAATTTTAGTTTTGATAAAAGCTCCTGCTATGCTCAGAACTTCTGCAGGCGTTCTGGATTTATCTAAACCCATCGCATCAACAACATCAGGTCCAGCGAATGAACCATTAGAAATTAAATTTCTGATGTAAGCAGCATGTCTTCCCTCAACAGAAACAATTTTTCCAGCAAGTGTCAAATAATCAGCACTTTTTATTAAATAACCAGCTCCATTATAAGCAGATACCCCTAAATCTTCAAATGCTTTAGCTGTGCCTAAAACACTATCTCTGCTACTAAAATTAATAGTTGAGAAATTAACTTCTAAATTTTGGATAGCTTTTGCGCCTAAGGCTACTTTTAAAAATTCTCTATGCGCAATTTCATGATCGCGTATATCAGTAAGTGCTGCTAATTCTGCTGGAGATATACCAGTGAATGGAGTAGCAATGACCTGAGTGTAAAATGCTGCTTCTAATTGCTCCAAAGCGTAAGCATAATTTAAAATACCAATATCTCCTGTTCCTAAGTCGACACCTGAATTAAAATTGTCTTTTTTGCAACCAGCGGCCACTAAGGCAATTCCTGCTGCACTAACACCTGCATATTGTAGAAAATTTCTACGTTGCAGTTTTTTTGAAAAAAATCCTTCATCTTTTACAAGAGAATTTTGTTCTTGATTAACTAAGTTATCCATAAACACAAAAATTTAAATTATTTGATTAATTGGTTAATTAAAAAACGAGGTAAAGAAGACAAAAGATTTTACAGTATTGATTTTATTGCCAAAAGACACTTTTAATTAAAACCTATAATTACTATTGCTAAAAGTTCACCTAACTTTTTATCCAAAGTTTCAAGCATTGTACCATTCGATGTTTATACAAGAATATTCAAGGGTAACAATATTTTAAAATAGAGTTTTTATTTTATGAAAATGGGTTCCCAACTGATTGAATATCAATAAACTCAGTTAAAAAATTATAGTGTAACTTTATAGTTACATATATTATTATTAATTATTAAAAAGATTTCTGTTCGTTTTTATGTCTTAAAAAATAAATAAGTGTGCATTAATCCATAGTAATTCTTTATAGTCATAAGGCTGTTAATCAATTACAATATGAAAGCTTTATTAAAATTCTTTTACTTACCATCCTTATTAATGGCTATAACTTTTATGTTTTTCTCCTCATTTTCAATGAACGAAAAAGAGAGAATCATTTTTTCCTATCAAGCAAAAGGATTAACAGAAAGACAAGCTGCAACTCATTTGTTAAATCGTTTTACCTATGGTCCAAGACCTGGCGATGTTGATGCAGTAGTAAAAATAGGTTTAGAAAATTGGTTTAAACAACAATTGAGTGCTGATTTATCTGATGATTCGCTAAAATTAATATTGTCTCAGTTTGATGCAATTGATCTTTCAAATGCACAAGCTTCTGAAACCTTCCCCAAATCAGCGACCGTTTTAAGCATGGCTATAAAGGATGGCTATATTGATAAGGATTCTATCAATAAAGGAGACCTAAAAGATTATAGAGAAAAGGTTGGCGCTTATATGCGAACTAAAGGAATCAAGCCACCTAGAGAACTCTTTAGGCAGTTTATTAGTCAAAAAATTTATAGAGCAACATATTCTAACAATCAGTTGAAAGAAGTATTGACAGACTTTTGGTTCAATCATTTTAATGTTTCCCTAACTAAAAATGATTGCGCAATTTATATCCCAGCTTATGAAAGAGATGTCATTAGGCCTAATTCTTTGGGCCAATTTTCAAATTTGTTAATCGCTACTGCTCAGTCACCCGCTATGCTTTTCTATTTGGATAATTTTAGCAGTTCAGGCGCTAGCGAGCAGATAAATCTTCAAATGAAGGAGGGCCTGATGAATAATATTCAAGACCCAAATAAGAAAGAAACTTTGCAAAAGCTTCAGGTAAATAAAAAGAATCAAGGATTGAATGAGAACTATGCCCGTGAAGTAATGGAGCTGCATACTTTAGGTGTTGATGGTGGTTATACCCAAGCTGATGTAACCCAAGCGGCTAAAGTTTTAACCGGTTGGACTATATTTCCTTTCAATGAAAATGGACCTGGAGCCGCCTATCGGAAGGTAATAGATAGAATTGGTGAAGATAAATTGATAGAGAGAGGTTTAGTGCATCACGGAGATTTTATGTTTACACCCACTAGGCATGATACTGGTGAAAAAACTGTTTTAGGGAAGCGTTTTGCCGCTAATGGAGGGTATGAAGAAGGAGTGGATTTATTGCAGATGTTAGCTCACCATCCTGCAACAGCAAAATTCATTTCAAAAAAATTAGCAGTTCGTTTTGTTAACGATAATCCACAACAATCTTTAATAGATAAAATGGCTAAGACCTTTTTGGACAAGAATGGAGACATCAAACAGGTTTTAATTACGATGGTTAATTCACCCGAGTTTTGGAGTAAGGAAGCAATAACAGAGAAAACCAAATCGCCATTTGAGTTGGCCATTAGCTCTTTAAGAGCATTAGACGCAACCATTACCCAACCTTACCAAGTTTATAATTGGGTTGATAAGATGGGGCAAAAAATGTATTACTACCAAGCACCAACTGGCTTTCCTGATAAGGGTCAATATTGGATAAATACGGGAGCTTTATTAAACCGAATGAATTTTGGTTTGGCTTTAACAGCCAATAAAATACCAGGTGTAAAAGTAGATTTAGCAGCGCTAAATCAAAATCGCGAGCCAGAAAGTAGTACAGCAGCTTTAACTACTTATGGTAAAATGATTATGCCAGAAAGAGACTTAAGAAAATCAATTGAAAGGCTTACGCCGATGCTAAACGACCCAGAGTTGGCTAACAAGGTTGGCAAGGCTGCCGAAAAATCAGCTCCAAAAGCGATGGTGAATAATAATAATGATGAAGATATGATGATGAGCAATTCATTAAATGCCAACGTTAATAAAGTGAATATGAAGAAAGCTTACTCTTTTGGTGATCATACCATGTTGGCACAAGTAGTTGGAGTAATTATTGGGTCGCCCGAATTTCAAAAAAGATAGGTTTAATTTTAAAAATATTTTATCATGACATCAAGAAGAGGATTTTTAAAAGCAGGTGGTTTGGCATTATTTGGAATTGGCTTAGGTGGGGTTCCTACTTTTGTTGCTCAGGCTGCAGGGATGATTAAAACACCTGGTTTATTTAAAAGAAGGAAAACTTTGGTTTGTATTTTTCAGCGGGGTGCAATGGATGGCTTAATGGCAGTAACACCATTTACTGATGATTATTTAAAAGCAGCTAGACCAACTTTATTTATGTCGGCTGTTAAAAAAACTAGTGGAAAATCTTTAATTGATTTAGACGGAAAGTTTGGAATGCATCCATCTATGGGAGCTTTTGAATCTGTTTTTAAGGACGGGCGGTTAGCTATTGTGCATGGTATTGGTTCGCCAAATAATACCCGTTCACATTTTGATGCACAAGATTACATGGAATCTGGAACTCCTTTTAACAAAGGAACAGCAAGTGGATGGCTAAATAGAGCGGTTGGTTTATTAGGGCATGATGCTGCTACTCCTTTCCAAGCAGTTAGTTTAACATCTTCTTTGCCTCGTTCTTTTTATGGAGATCATCCTTCCGTTGCCATCAGTAATTTAAACGATTTTGCTTTGCAGATAAAAGGCAACCCGACTGGTGCAAATATGGCTGCTAAAAGTTTCGAGGATTTATATGACCAAACTACTTCTAGCCTTTTAAAAGATACTGGAAAGGAAAGTTTTGAAGCGATGAAAATGCTGAAGAAAATAGATACTAAAAGCTACAAAACTGAAAATGGGGCTGTTTATCCAAACTCGGCTTTAGGGAATTCATTAAAACAAATTGCACAACTCATTAAGCTTGATTTAGGTTTAGAGGTAGCTTTCGCCGAGTCGGGAGGTTGGGATACACACTTTAATCAGGGAACAGAAAATGGGGTTTTTGCCCGTAATGTAAATGATTTAAGTGAAAGCATGATGGCATTTTGGACTGATATGGGAACTTTGCAAGATGATGTAACCGTAATGACTATGACCGAATTTGGACGTACAGTTAAGCAAAACGGAACTGGCGGAACAGACCATGGAAGAGCATCTTGTAATTTTATTTTAGGTAATGATGTAAAAGGAGGTAAAGTTCATGGAATTGTTAATCCATTAGCGATCGAAAATTTAGAAGATGGTAGAGATTTAAAAGTAACTACTGATTTTAGAAGCGTATTTAGCGAAGTTGCTGATAGACATCTGAACATCAATAAAGACAATATTCTATTCCCAGATTGGAAAGGAAATCACATTGGAATGATGAGAGGATAATCAGAGGAAATTTGATTTAATCAAATAGAGCCAAGATAATTTTATTTTGGTTCTTTCTTTTTTAGCTCTTTTATGATTTTGATAATGGAATTCCCTTATCACCAAACTCATGATAAATTGTTCGGGATGGAAAGGCAAACTCAGCACCATTATTTAGTACAATTTCCATTACCTTATAATTCACTTCTTCTTTAATTTTCATAAAAATGTTATAGTCTACAATTTCTATATAATAAAGAACCTGTATATCTAAAGAGGAAGCTCCAAAACCATCAAAGGTAATTAAAGCATCCATACTGGTTTCATGGTGCTCATCCAAGTAGGTTTTAATCTCTTCAGTTATTTTTTTAATAATTGATGGAGATGTACCATATAAAACACCCACATTAAATTTTACTCTTCTTAAATTCCTAAGAGTTAAATTCTCTAATGGGCTGTCAATCATCTTTTTGTTAGGGATGATAACTAATGTTTTATCCAAGGTTCTAACTGTTGTACTTCTAAAGCCCACTTTTTCTACTACGGCATCATAATCTGCCACGTGGACTAAATCACCAACAATAAAAGGTTTATCAGCAAATATTGTAAACGAGCCTAAAAGGTTTTGTAACGTGTCTTGAGCGGCTAACGCAATGGCCAAACCTCCAATCCCTAAACCTGCCACAATGGTTGCCACATTCATATTAAAAACAACACCCATCACAACAAAAACACCAATAATAATGGTAAGAATTTTAGTCAACTCCCGCATAAACGGAACCAACTGATCATCCGTTTTAGAATCTGTTAGGCTAGCTTTGTAAGTAAATATGTGGGAGATAAAATCTATTATGCGTAATAAAATTCTAAAGCCAGATAAAATAACTAAGGTTAAAAATATCTTATCCACTACATCAATTATAGTAATCGTATAAGCGATTTTATCAACAATTCTTTTAAAAATTACCAGGTTAAGCGGATAGCTTAGTTGATTAATTGCGATGTAAAAAATGATAATGCCAATCAAGAACTCTATCGGTTTCATTAAAAGCTCCAAAAATTTATCAACCTTAACTCCTTTAGAAAACTTTTGAAAAAATGTAAACAAAAGCCTGCTGATGATTTTTGAAAATATTTTTTTGAAAATCAATGCCAGTAGTATGATCCCAAAAAACAAGATGTAACTCTTTACACTATTACCCCAATACACCTGATCTAAAAATTTCACGTCCATGCTCAAAATTAAAATTTATGATTGATATTTCTTGAATTGCCACTAAACAAAAAAACCTCCCGATGATAATCGGAAGGCTTTTTCTATATTTTAAAGCATTAAACTCTTTTAGATTTGATACGAGCTGCTTTTCCAGTAAGCTCACGTAAGTAGAACAATTTAGCTCTTCTTACTTTACCTACGTTATTAACTTCAATTTTAGCGATGTTAGGAGAGTTTACAGGAAAAATACGCTCAACACCAATACTGTTAGACATTTTACGAACTGTAAAAGTCTCAGTAGCGTTACGGCTATTTCTCTGAATAACAACACCTTGATATACTTGGATACGCTCTTTATTTCCTTCGCGGATCTTATAGTGAACACTAATTGTATCTCCAGCTTTAAATGCAGGGAAAGTTGTTTTTACTACGGCCTGCTCTTCTACAAATTTTACTAAATCCATGATTTCTTGCGATTTTAACGATAAATAAACCTGATTATCGCCCCTAAATTTCGGAGTGCAATATTAGGGAATAATTTTTATAAATAAAAGTGAATTTTAAAATTTCCAAAGCACTTTAATTTTATTGAGTTAAGCCTTAG